>JACQSD010000043.1 GCA_016206165.1 Candidatus Uhrbacteria bacterium | reverse complement strand
GTGCTGACTGGTACCCTTACATCGCTCACGCGTGATGAGGCGAAAGAAAAAATCCGCAGCCTTGGCGGCGAGATTTCCGAGTCAGTTTCAAAAAAAACATCGTATGTCGTCGCTGGCACTGAACCTGGGTCAAAATTTGAAAAAGCACAGAAACTTGGAGTCACCATTCTCGATGAAAGGGGTTTCCTTCTCCTTATCAACACCCCCCTCTCCTCGTAGGAGAGGGTTGGGATGAGGTTTGAGGATGAGGTTTGTGTTTTATATAGAAAAAGGGGACGATGCACGGGCACCGTCCCCGGACCGCGATCTATGAGGGGTCCAGGATCCTCAAGCGCGGTCTGAATTGGTCGTGGTGGCAGGATTTGAACCTGCGACATCCTCTCTGACATCTGCCTGCTGTAACGCAGAGGATCGAGGTGCTCTACCAGGCTGAGCTACACCACGTGGTTTTTCGAAAGGCCGTGCGCATACAATAATTCTGAAAACAATACATCTTTTCTCCTATATTGTCAATACAACATCCTCGATGGTACTCTGATAGAACGTATGGCTAAACTTTCACTCAGCGACGTTGAGCATATTGCGAAGCTCGCGCGGATTCATCTAACGGACACTGAACAACAGAAACTCGTCACCGAGCTTTCCTCAATTTTGTCGTACATTGATCAGTTGAAAGCAGTTGATACCACAAATGTCCCGCCTACCGCACAAGTCACTGGCCTTACTGACGTACTCCGTGATGATGTCTCCCAGCAGCAATCCGTCGACGTTCGTGAACAACTGTTGAACGCAACCCCAAAGCGAACCGGGGACTTTGTGGAGACAAAAGCCGTATTTGAGTAACTCCACAGTACCTCCCCTTAAGATAAGGGGAGGGAGCCCCGTCATCCGACGGGGCGAAGAGGGGTTATGATTCTATGAGAAAGCTTAATACACTATCACTCATCGAAGCATCGGAAGCACTCCAGAAGAAAGAAATTTCTTCTGAAGAATTGACGCGCGCATGTTTGAGTGCGATTAAAGAGAAGGATTCGACGATTCATGCATTTCTCACCGTCACCGATGAACATGCGCTCACGACAGCCCGCGATATTGATCGCAGGCGCGCAAACGGTGAAAGACTTGGGCCGCTTGCGGGGATTCCATTTGCGATCAAAGACATTTTTGCGACACAAGGTGTACGGACGACTGCGGCATCAAAAATTCTTGAGGAGTATGTGCCGCCGTATGATGCAACCGTGGTTGCAAAATTGAAAGAGCAAGGAATCGTGATACTTGGGAAGACAAACCTTGATGAATTCGCGCATGGGGCGTCGACGGAAAATTCTGCTTTTGGTCCAACGAAAAATCCACTCGACACAGAACGCGTCCCTGGAGGATCATCCGGCGGCTCTGCTGCTGCACTTGCCGCAGACATGTGCATCGCTGCACTCGGCACGGATACGGGTGGATCCATTCGTCAGCCCGCAGCGTTTTGTGGAGTCGTTGGGATAAAGCCGACGTATGGTCGCGTATCGCGCTATGGACTTCTTTCGATGACGTCGTCCACTGATGTTGTTGGGCCAATGACAAAAACGGTGACGGATGCGGCAGTCGTCCTCGAAGCGATTGCCGGGGAGGATGGACATGATGCAACAACGACTGCGAAACCAGTACTCAATTATCGTTCATATCTCGAACATGCATCGGTCAAGGGCTTAAGAATTGGCGTCCCAAGAGAATATTTTATCTCTGGCATGCAACCCGAAATTGAGCAACGCGTGCGCGCAGCGCTCAACGCGTATGAAAAACTTGGAGCAACGCTTGTCGACATTGCACTTCCCCACACGCAATACGCGATTCCCGTCTATTACATTGTGACCCCTTCAGAGGTGAGCTCAAATCTTGGGCGGTATGATGGCATTCGATATGGATACTCGGAATGCAGAATGCAGAATGCAGAATGCAGAAATTTGGAAGCAGTTTACTCTCTTTCCCGCGCGCATGGATTTGGTCCAGAAGCAAAACGACGTATTATGATTGGGACATACGCGCTCTCACACGGCTACTATGATGCGTATTATTTGCAGGCAGCAAAAGTGCGCACGTTAATTCGGCGTGATTTTGAAGAGGTATTCAAAAAAGTTGACGTGATCATGACTCCAACATCACCAAATGTTGCGTTCAAAATCGGCGAAAAGACAGGCGATCCACTTCAACTCTATCTTGAGGACGTTCTTCTTGCGGCGGTCAGCCTTGCGGGTCTTCCGGCAATTTCGATTCCGTGCGGCAAAGGCGCGCACAACATGCCCGTTGGCCTCCAAATCATCGGGAATTATTTTGAAGAAGAGAAAATATTATCTGCAGCATATATTTATGAACAAACAACGACACATTAATCACGGAATCACGGAATCACCGAATCACGGAATCATACGTATACGTGTTTCTGTGTTTCTGTGTTTCTGTGTTTTTCTGGTTCTCCCATTCGCTGCTCCTGTCGATGCTGCTTCCGAATACGACCTCGGTTTGAAAGGTGAAGATATAACATTAAGTCCTACAGAACCTGTCGTGGGGCAGAAGTTTCGCATCTATGCAAAAGTACATAATGAAGGATCAAAAGATGCGTCTGGATTTGTGACGTTCATGCAAGGGCCGGGCGTGATTGGCACGTCGCAGATTATCTCGGTACGTGCTGGTGGGCTTGCCGATGAAGTGTTTGTTGATCTCACGGCGCCGACAGGACAATTTAATATCCTCGCCCGCATCCAAGGTCAAGATCCGCGCGATGACAATCCAGCGAATGACACTGCATTGACGCCGATGATCACACCGCTCGTGGACACCGACGGTGATGGCATTCCTGATCGCGATGATCCGGATCAAGATAACGATGGCCTTCCGAATACAGGAGAAGCAGTGAAGGGAACAAATCCGCTTGTGCAAGATACGGATGGAGACAAAGTGAACGATGGAAAAGATGCGTTTCCTCTTGATCCAAAAAAGTCAGAGGCTCCGCCACCCACTGCGCCTGTTCGGCAAAGTGTCAAGGCGGCAAAGCCATTGCCAAAACCCGTTGAAGAAAAGCAGCCGGAACCCCCACCAACCCCTGTTGTTGATATCATGCTGCCCGGTGACGCGCCAAAAAAAGAGGAGCCATGGATTGCGCTTCGCGCGGAGCGTGGAGTGTGGAATCAATTTCGATTCTCTTTTGAAACAAATGTGGTTGACCTTGCACATGCGGTCGTGTCGTGGGATTTTGGTGATTACGAACAATCACGTGACGCGCGTCCGGAGCACACGTATGCGCGGGCCGGGACATATCCGGTGCGTCTTACCCTGATTACCGCAGACGGACGCATGCTTACGGATGCGGCGACAATTCAATTCTCTTTTTTCCATCCAAAGAATCGGCAGCTCTGGGGGCTTATTTTTGTGCTCACGATCGTCGCGGTGATTCCACTCGCATGGGCGTATGCGCGCCGCCGCATTGATGCGGAGGAGGGATAATCGCTATGAGTCCTCGTCGCATTCTATCACGAAATAGAAAAGATTCTTCCATACGCACCATCGTTGATATCGATGGTGAACCGGTTGTTCCGATTCCGGAGATGGAACCGATACTTGTTCGTCTCTCGCGACGACTCCAATGTTGCTCGCCCTTCGCGTGGGGCTTTATTGCCGGAGTCGCGGTGATGAGCGCACTCTTTGGGCTTGCTCTCGTGCTCCTTTTCCGGTCATTGACATAGACCGATTTTCTTCTTACTGTTCTTGAACATGGAGAGTAGGGAGTTCTCATCAGAGCGGAGAGGTCGCATAGTTGGTCTAGTGCGCGGTCCTGGAAAGACCGTATACCGCAAGGTATCGCGAGTTCGAATCTCGCCCTCTCCGCTCTGGTGGGAACAGAGAAAGGATTAAATTTTTTACTTATGACTCATCCAGAACATGCACCTAAGAGTGAACAAGGGATCGTATCATACAATAGTTTTGATGATATCGAGACGGATCTTCAGAAAGAAGGATTACGCCCAAAGCATCATTACGCCGGCGGTCAGGAGGGTGATGTGGTGATTGTTGCAGGTGAACGCTATATCAAGGTGCCAAGGAAAGTAATTATACGGAATCCAAAAGGAGATACGGTGGTCCGTCCATATACGGAAAAAGAATACTATTCAGTCGAGACCTATGGCGTCGATGCCGGTCCTGGGTGGGATAGTCGCGGCAGCTATCTAGGAGATTTGGGGATCACCGATCTTGATCCGAACCATCTTTCTAATTTTCCGTTCTTTAATCTTGAAAAAGAAGAAAGTCTTGTTGATCGTGCGCGTGTGATGATCGCCAGCGCTCCCGCACGCATTGAAAAGGAATTTCAGGAATCGGAAGATGAAGAATCATGGGCTGACTGTTTTGCGCATCGTGTTGATGCACTCAAGGGATATTTTTTTAAACCAAGAATGCACCAGGAACTTACCGAAGTACAATGGGAGAATACCCACAATCGTTTACAGACGCTCCTTAAGCGAGTGCGTGCAGTGCAATCACAATACCCAGACAGGAATACAGTTCCACCAGATGCAGTGAAACAAGAATTATTCTTGCTCCTTGATATATTTGTGGAATGATATGAAATTCAATAAGATTCTTACCATCGGAATCGGCACGAGATTAGATAGCGAATATTGGGACAAGCTTGATGCGGTTGCTGACAAGAGAGTTGATCTCGCAAGAGATAGTAGCGATGTAAATAAGGAAATTTATGTTAAATGAATCTGTACAACTTAAGATTCTCCAAGC
The DNA here is from genome assembly GCA_016206165.1 of Candidatus Uhrbacteria bacterium. Classification (GTDB taxonomy): domain Bacteria; phylum Patescibacteriota; class Patescibacteriia; order JACQSD01; family JACQSD01; genus JACQSD01. The sequence continues at coordinate 12,028 of JACQSD010000043.1, read as the reverse complement.
GGAGCTTGAGGCGACGCAGAAACAGATTGATAAGTACGATCAGTTTTCAATGACAACGCGCACATGGGCGGTGACCCTTTGGGTTGCGTCCTTAGGCTGGGCATTTCAGGGGCATCGCGCAGAGATTCTTCTGTTAAGTATTGCATTGCTTTTTATATTTTGGTCTTTGGATGCAATCAACAAATCATTTCGTCGCGATTACAAAGAACGACGTCATACTGTTGGAGGTCTTCTTGCACGACTTTTTCAAGAACAATCACTCACCGCGAATACGTCCGCGCCCCAATTCCCAGAGCATAATCCCTGGAAGATACTCACGAGTTTTTTTGCAGTCCACATGGCGCTTCCCTATGCGTTGCTCACTGTCGTTTCACTCGTCCTGTACTTTGCGTTTCCAATATGAAACTCTCGACACTTTGTTTTTGTATCCGTGGTGATGAGGCGTTGCTTGCGATGAAGAAGCGTGGGTTTGGGGCAGGGAAGTGGAATGGATATGGAGGGAAGGTTGCGGAAGAAGAGACACCGCGCGTGGCAGCAGCACGAGAATTGCAAGAAGAATCCGGTTTAGTTGTTGATGCGGCGGCTCTTGAACAAGTTGCGATTGTACGGTTTTATTTTGATAAAAATCCGGTATTTGAGTGCCACATTTTTTTAACCCGAACATGGCACGGAGAGCCGCAAGAAACAGAGGAGATGCGGCCGCAATGGTTTCCGATTGCACAGCTTCCGTTTGCCGAAATGTGGGCAGCGGACGCACAATGGGTTCCGCTGATTCTTGCCGGGAAGAAATTGGAAGCGGAAGTAAACTTTAATGCCGATGGAAGCGAGGTAAAAAATTTTTCCTATAAAGAACGACACTATGCTTGAGTTTGGTATCAAACGCGAAAATGAAGAGCGGCGGGATGGGGGATGTGGGGTTGTGTTTGATCCCGCGACGCAGCGGTATGCGGTGGGGAGAAGAGCAGATGGCAGACAACTCTTTTTTGGTGGAGGTGTATCTGACGCGGAAGATATCGAAGCGGGCGTCTGTCGCGAGGTGACGGAAGAGAGCGGACTTCATGATTTTCTTTACGTCGAGAAGATTGCAGAGGCGCTCGCACATTACTACAATAGTGCAAAGCATGTGAATCGCGTGGCACACGCAACGTGCTTTCTCATTATTTTAAAAAGCGCTGATGTGCATCCGGTTGCCCATGAATCCCATGAAAAATTTTCTCTTGTTTGGACAACTGCAGCGGAAATGATGAAGAATTTGGAAGAAAGAAATCAGGATAAAGGCCACGATCACTGGATTTATTTCTTAAAGAAGTCTGTGGCTCGCGCACGTGAGCTCGGCTATGATACAACGTCTGGAGCATGACAGACGTCAAATATATGGCAGAACCAACACCACAAAAGAAGTCGACCGTTATTACGATTGCGTCAATCGTGTTCGCAGTGCTTGCGTATTACGCAGGGAGTTACGTCGTGAGAAAGTTTTATCCACGGAAGGATAAACAAGCAGCGATCAGTGAGATCGTCGCAGAAGCAAAGAGGCAACTTTCTTTACCGAAGCAGCTTGATGAATTCAACACGCTCGTTGACATCACTGCCGAACCAAACGCGATTCGATATCATAAAACCCTTGTTGGGATTGATACGAGCGAACTTACGAACGATGGTTTAAAAACAGCGCTTGGCCCGAATGTGTGTGCAAATAAAGATACAAGAAGTCTTCTCGATAAGGATATGAATGTCGAATATGCGTATACAGTGCAAGGCTCGGCAGAAACATATTTTTTTGCAGTGAGCAAGGAAGATTGTAAGTAGTACCCTCATCACTGCAATAAAATAAATTGTGCCCGGGGTCCTTGTGAGGTCCCCGGGCACGTTCGTGTGTGGGTGGTACGGGTACTACGTTGAGTCCCCCCGTGGTACTACTTGTTACCGGTGATGCTTCTGGTGATCTGGCTGTCAGAGCCGCAGGATCTGCATGCCCTGGTCGTTGATGTCCGCGCTGTTGGCCATGATCGCGCGGCCGCCGTCCGGGTTGACCTTGTCGATCGGCACGTTTCGCATGACCAGGTTGTTGTCGGTGTCCTGGGTCATGATGATGCAGACCGCGTCGCAGACTTCGGCACCGGCGTTGGCCAGCACCCCCTTGTCGATGTCCCCGGGCGTCTTGGTGCCGTAGCCGTCATCGAAGGTGTTGCTGGCGATGTTGCAGGTGTTCAGGATGTCCGGGTCGTGGCCCACGTTCGCGTTGGGTACCACGGCCAGGATGTTGCCGTTGTCCAGGATCCCGGCGTCATTGTCCGCGTTGATCGCCAGGGTGTTGCCGTCCTCGCCCGCCATCATGATGGTCACGGCTTGGACTTGCTGCTGGCCCTGATCCCCATCCGACGCGGGAATGACCATGAAGATGGCCATCCCGACGAGTACGGTGAGGACGATCAGGGCGAAAAGGACACGGGGTTTCATAGGCCCCTCCCTTGGTTTGAGAAAAAAAGACCGTCCACGCCACCACACACAAAAGTTATTCTGCCATAGAATGCGTTCGCGCGCAAGACTTGTGTGGACATCTTGCAATGGAGGCGATAGAGGGGCATACTCAAAGACATGAACAAGAATCTCGAAGCAACTCAATTTGTCGTTGATCATGCTGATGCAGTCCATATTGATATGGATCGCATTGGTGCGTTTGCGGCCGCATTCCATAAGGAGCCGATTGCACATTGGATGACATTGGAACCGTTTGCGCTCACGGGATATAGAGAAGATCAGCAGCTATTTGCACAGCTCCTTTTGAGCACATGGGCGTTCTCGTATTGGGGCGAGCCAAAATGGACAATCGAGTATGCTGGAGCGAAACTCGACGGGTTTTACGGAAATGTCGCATGTGTACGTCGTGCAATGGAGGAGGGGATTCCGATTCTTGATCCAATGTATTGCTCGTCGATTTCGGAGGATACATTACGGGGGGTCTTTCGAGGGAATACCGAAATTCCTTTGTTTGACGAGCGACTTGCAATGATCCGCGAGATTGGCGCAGTGATCAGCGAGAGATACCATGGGAAGGTGGGCAGTCTTCTTCTTATGGCGAGTAATGACGCAGCGCAGCTCCTTGATATTATTATTCGTGACTTCCCATCGTTCTGTGACACCTCGATGTATAAAGGACGTGAGGTATTTTTTCAAAAGCGAGCGGTATTTTTTGTGATGAACATGCATCAGTGGCTCATGATGCGTGGAGAGCAGGGATTGACGAATTTCGATCAGATCCCCGCATGTTCAGATTACAAAATTCCGCAGATGCTTCGGCAGCATGGTATACTGGTATACAGCCGCGGCCTTGCGGAGACGATCGATCACAAAATTGAAATTCTGCATGGCGCACCCGAAGAGGTCGAGATCCGCGCGGGGACAATTGTTGCTGTTGATCGCATTGCGTGTGCTGTACGCGTTGCTCCACAAGATGTCAGTGACGTACTCTGGATTTCGTCGCAAAAAAAGACCGGCACCGAAAAGCCGTATCATCGATCGCGCACGACGGCTTATTAGTTTTATGAGAGACACTTTTTGCATAACAGCAGATTTATAGAGAATGCGGCCGCATCGCGTATAAATCCTTATTTAGCTGAACATAATTTTTTTATGATACAACAAATGCAACAACCGCGTGTTGGGATCGGAGTGATTATTGTGAATGAAGATGGGAAGATTCTTGTTGGGAAACGGAAGGGGAGTCACTCCCCGTTTTATTCGATTCCGGGCGGGCATCTCGACGTCGGCGAGACATTTGAAGCCTGTGCGATTCGGGAGATTCGGGAAGAGTCAGGGCTCACGATCAAGAATCCGCGCGTCATTGCAGTGACGAATAATCTTGACGACACCTTCTCTAAAGAAGGGAAACATTATGTCTCGATTGTGCTGCTTGCAACAGAGTTTTTAGGTGAGCTGACAGTGATGGAACCAGCAAAATGCGATGGTTGGCTCTGGTGCGATCCTGCAAATCTTCCAACCCCGCATTTTGGGGCGAGTCAGAGCGCCGTTGACCGATATCTTCGCGGAGTATTTTATTTGTGATTGATTTTTGTATGGAGCTTCAAGTTGGCGTTAAAATCGTGTTACAAAACGAGGAAGGGAAGTACCTTGTTTTGAAACGGTCGAAGGAAAAATATCCGGATGTACTTGACCCTTGGGATATTATTGGCGGGCGGATCAATCCCGGAACACCACTCCTTGAAAATTTACAGCGCGAGGTAACGGAGGAAACCGGACTTACTATTTTTGGCACACCGCATGTGGTGGCCGCGCAAGATATTCTCCGTGGCAACGAGCGACACGTCGTCCGTATTACCTACGTCGGCCGCGCAACGGGGGAGATACAGCTCGATTTAGATCACACGGAGTATCGCTGGTGCACAGCCGAGGAACTCGCAGGGTTCGGCGATGCGCTCGATCAATATTTCCGTGCAGTGCTCGCGACACTTGAGTAACTCCATTTGCTTGTCACGAAGCGTTTATTTCGATACAATCAAATAAGTCTACTCTTCAATTTTTTATATGATTCCTCATCTTTCTAAAGCGTGGTGGGCGCTTATTATCCTTGTCGTGCTTGTTGGGGGCGTTGTCGTCTGGTTGACGTGGGATACCTATCTCGTGCGCCTTTGGTGGCAGCGGACGACAAACCCGTCACTTGAGTATCAAAATTTTAATAATGTCGATGATGGCACTCGGCTTACTGATGAAGAAATCACCGAGCATGCGAAAGCCGCAAAACTCGTTGAACAAGTTCCCGAGGTGGCAGAATGGTTGCAACAGTTTTCTGGTCCTAAAGGGACATCACCAGAAACTGGAGCGCGTGGTTTTGTGCAAGTCGAATCGCGTCTTGGAGACGTGTATTCGGTGCACGTGTATACGGAACCCGGGCTCTATCTTTATTTTCCAGTGAAGACGTTTTGGTGGTACGAGGTGAATCGAAAAACGTGGAGTGTCAAGCGCATGGCACCATAATATTTTTAAGATTTATTTCAAGCAATCTTTATGTTTGTTACTCTATTGAACTCGCTTATTGTCGTGCTGCTTATGTCCACAACGGCTGTGGCGTCGCTCTCGGGCGCACGAGCACAAGCGCGTGATGCAAAGCGTGTGTCGACAGTGATGCAATATAAAACTGGATTGGAACTCTATGCCGCGGAACATGAGGACATGTATCCAGTGAGTGGTGGGATTGAACTTGGACGAGGGAACGCGCGCGTACTTGGGCAGAAAGGATTTAGTGCGGATACGAATAGACAGGATCCTGGGTGGGCGATATCACCGATCAATCCGGATCCCGATCCTACAGGTGTTCATCGATACATGTACTGGTCGAATGGTAAAAAATATGTGATCACATTCGATATTGAGTCAGAGAAGATGGGATCGTATGTGCAGGGGAAAAATTTAACCCATAGTGATACGTCATCATCAGAACCATCGATCGATCAAGACAGTGATGGGCTTCCTGATCGTGTGGAAGCACTCTTTGGCACGAGTCCCTTGCAGGAGGATACCGATGGTGATGGATATACCGATACCGTGGAATTGCAAAACGGATTTAATCCAAATGGGCCAGGAATGTTAGCGTGGGGCGACGCGGGACGTGAGAGTCCAGGTGCACGTGACCGTGTGCAGTCAGATGATATTATCGCGCGAGACAGTATTCATTGGCATGCACAGCTCTCTATTACCATTAAAGGGAAACCAGCGGATGTCCCTGCGGATATCGGACTTGGTACAGTACATGAACCATTGCATACACACATCGATGGTGGGATGATTCATATCGAATATGGAGAGCCGGGAGTAATTGTAAAGAAGGAAGATGTAAAACTTGGAAAATTTTTTAGAATTTGGGGCAAACGTTTTGACCGAAAATGTATTTTTAACTACTGTAATGGGTCAGGCGGTACGGTGCGATTCCGTGTGAACGGACAGCAGAATACAGAGTTTGATAACTATGTCATGCATGATAATGATCAAATCGAGATTATGTATGAGTAGCGGAGCATTATGGCGGATACTGTCCAAGAAATTAAATCGCGGCTTGGGATTCTTGATGTCATCCGCGATGACATGCAGCTGAAGCCGGCGGGGTCGAGTTGGAAGGGGCTCTGCCCGTTTCATCATGAGAAGACCCCGTCGTTTTTTGTCTCGCCCGATCGGCAAGTCTGGCATTGTTTTGGGTGTGGGGAGGGCGGCGATCTTTTTGCGTTTGTGATGAAGCGGCAGGGGCTTGAGTTTCGTGAGGCGCTCGAAATGCTTGCGACACGTGCTGGGGTCACGATCGAACACTATGATCCGCGCCGCATGAGCCAGAAAAGTGCGCTCTTTGAAATACTGCAGGTTGCCCAAGAACTCTACACAAAAATGTTATTGTCGCCCGAGGGTGTAGGGGCACGCGAGTATCTTGGGAGCCGCGGAATCACAACCGAGGTTATTGATCGATGGGGGATTGGGTATGCGCCGGACGCGTGGGACAGGATGAGTCTCGAACTTATCCGACGAAAATATCGTGCAGAGGATATTCGCACATCAGGCCTCGTCGTTCCACGAAAAGCAGAACAGAAACGACATCTTGATAGTCTACCATTTTATGATCGCTTTCGTAATCGGATTCTTTTCCCGATTCGGGATCTCCAAGGGCGAACGGTTGGGTTTGGTGGGAGGGTGATGCCGGTAACCTCACCCTCGCCCTCTCCTACCAGGAGAGGGGAATCGGAACATGACGAGCCGAAGTATATTAACACTCCCGAAACTCCGATTTACGAGAAGAGTAAAATCCTTTTTGCACTCGACCGTGCGCGGCATGATATTCGTACAAAGGATTTCGCGATTATTGTTGAAGGATACATGGATGCGCTCACTGCGCATGAGGCAGGATACACGAATGTCGTTGCGACGAGTGGTACGGCAATGACCGCAGAACATGTGCAGATCGTGAAGCGTTTCACCGAGAATGTCGCGCTCTCATTTGACGAAGACGCAGCGGGGCGTGCAGCGGTTGAACGCGGCATTGATGCTGCACTCGCGGCTGGTATGAATGTTTCCGTACTTTCTATTCCCAATGGGAAAGATCCTGATGAGTGCATTCGCCACGACCCTGCACTATGGGAAGCAGCAGTCCGCAACCGTCAACCATTTCTTGATTACATCGTTGATCGAACGATCGCCGCCTGCGATCTCACGACGGTTGAAGGGAAGAAGAAAGCAGCAAAAACTATTCTCACGGCGATCGCGAAGCTGACGAATCCCATTGAAGCAACACACTACCTCCAAAAGTTGGGGAATCTCGTGCAGGTCCATGAAGATATTCTTCGAAGTGCGCTTACGAAGAGTGCCGGCGCGAAAGCGACCACGCCACCACAAGCATCTCCACATATAGCACCAGAGATTCGATCACGAATCATCCGCGCTGCAGAACGTATCCTTGGTTTTTTACTTAAAGATCGACGGACGCTCACCCGCGTCATTTCCCGATTGACACCAGCAATGTTTTCTGATCCGCGCGGAGTAGCACTTTACAAGGCGCTTGTCAGTTTCTATACTCAAGAGGCTACTCGGGACACCCCTGATTTTTTTTCGTTTGATGCGTTTATCGCGGCGTATCCTGAAGGAAAAACATACGGAAATGAGCTCCTTTTACGCATTGAACAAGAGTTTCCCACAATGACGGATGCGTTGGTGGAAACGGAAGTGCGTGGGAATCTTGTTGTCCTTGAGCGCGCGTGGATTCAATCGCAACTCGCAAGTATTACACGGACGCTTGCACTGCGCGAGCAAGCGGCGGCTGATGATCAAGAAAGTATCCGCCTCATGCAGGAATTTACACGCCTCTCCGAAATGCTTCAACATCTCGATCGCGATCAATAATTTTTTAGACTCTAGAATTTAATGCAACAGAATACCCTCCCCTTAAGATAAGGGGAGGCGAGGAGGGGTTATGAACGTCTCTGCAGCATAAATTTTTCATAACTCCCCTGCACCCCCTCTTATCTTAAGAGGGGAATAGGTGTTATTTTTTATTCCTGGATTTAAACAATTCTTTACATCATGTCTCGAACTGCACACAAAAAGAAAAAGATTACGTCGAAGAAACATGTCGTGCATGACGGGCACAAACGTGAAAAACGCGGTGCCCGATCAGTCGCTCCCGTCGTGCCGCCCCGGCCAGCGGGCCCGGTGCACGTTGATGAGGCTGCATTGACGCGACTTATGGAAAAAGTACGCGCACGCGGGTTTGTAACAGAATCCGAAGTGCTTTTTACGTTCCCTGAACTTGAGGAATACGTTGATCGGTATGAGCAACTCCTCGACACATTCGAGTCGCAAGGGTTTCAAATTGTCGAATTAAAAGGTGGCATGCTTGATCGGCAAGAACATGAAAAGGTGCTCACGAAAATCGGCGCTGCCACAGACGCAAAGAAGCGCATCGATCTTGGCGATATCTCTGCGGACTCGATCCAGATGTATTTGCGCGAGATAGGGAAGGTGCCACTGTTGACTCCCGAAGAAGAAGTTGCGCTCGCAAAACGAAAGGAAAAGAACGACCGCGAAGCATCGAAAAAATTAATTGAAGCAAACCTACGTCTTGTTGTTTCTATTGCAAAAAAGTTCGTCGGGAAAAGTCTTTCGCTTTTAGACCTCATTCAAGAGGGGAACATTGGGCTCTTTCGTGCAGTTGAGAAATTTGAGTATCGGAAAGGGTACAAGTTTTCGACATACGCAACATGGTGGATTCGGCAGGCGATCACCCGTGCACTCGCGGATCAATCGCGGACGATTCGTATTCCGGTGCACATGGTGGAGACGATCAATAAATTTCAGCAGGTGGAGCGTGCGCTCATTCAAGATCTCGGGCGCGAGCCGTTGCCAGAAGAGATTGCTGCAGAGATGGGGGAGGAGCTTGATAAGGTTCGCCATATCGTGAAGATTTCACAAGATACCGTCTCCCTTGATACGTCGGTTGGTGATGACGAAGAAGACTCAACGCTCGAAGATTTTATTGAGGATGTGAAGAATATTACGCCGGATCGCGCCGCAGCATTGCAGCTCCTGCGTGATTATGTGCGAAAAATTATTCAAGATCTTTCCCCGCGCGAACAAAAAATTCTTGAAATGCGGTTTGGGCTTTTGGATGGGGTCACCCACACGCTCGAAGAAGTCGGTCGCGAGTTTGATGTGACCCGCGAACGCATCCGGCAGATCGAAGCGAAATCACTCGAAAAAATTCAGAAGTATGTCGGCATAGAAAAACTTAAGGATTATTCATAACTGGCCAGAGCCGCCCCTGGCGGATCGTTGGCAGTTATGAACCCGCCGCGTTTGCCATGGCCCTGAACCGAATCCGCCGATGAGGCGGAGGAGGCATGATCGGTGGTGTGAGAGGCGGGTTCTTTGTTCTATGGTAATACATGGTTCTCTTTTTAAACTCCTCCCGTTTGGGGTTTTTATTTTGCTCTTTAAATTTGGTGCTGGATTGCACTTTACATTGCTCGCGCCGCTCGGGGCGAGGGTTTTCGATGTGTGGGTCGTCGGACTTTTAATTGGGGGAGCCGCATTATTGCAACTCCTCCTTGATGTTCCGGCTGGATTTGCACTCGATCGTTTTGGATACCTTCGACTTCTGTGGGTAACGACGGCCGCGTTTATTGTTGCCACATCAGTGCTCATCGCAGGGTTGACGCCAATGACGTTTATCGCAACGTTGTTTCTTGGTGCATTTGGTTGGCTTTTTTATGGCCCGGGCGTTGACGCATATCTGCTTTCCATGACGCCCGTTGAATACGCTGGACGCGTGGTGTCAATGCGTGACATCCTTGTCAGCATTGGGATCGTCTTCTCAACGGCACTCCTCGCATTCATGCTTTCGATTCCCGTACCGATGATTGGTGGAATAATTGCAGTTATCCTGCTCTGTGCCTTACTTGCAGGGATAATGTCGCCACGTGATCGCGTCTCTGTGCACGCGGAAAAGAAAGTACCAACGCATCACTATCACGTGCGTCGGCATCACGTCGGGCATATTTTCCACGCCATATGGAAATTGAATCCTGCGAGTGGGCTTCTCCTTTTGAGCGGACTTGCAGGGAGCATTTTCTACGCGGTCATTTGGTTTGTCGTGCCACTCCTCTTGGATAGCCCGTCTGGCGCCTCGCTCCCCAGTGTTGCGCTCGGTATCTTTGATTTTGCAGTCGCGGTGCTTGGCTTTTTCTTTGGGCGGCTCGCCGACAAATGGAATCAAAAGTGGCTTATCTTTTTTGGACTCCTCCTCTTTTCCGTGACGGGCGCGCTGCTCGGGTTCAGTACGCATGTGTGGTTCCTTGTGCTCGGATTTATGGCAACTGCGGGCGATGAACTCTCCGGCCTTGCGCTCTGGGCATGGATGGATCGGCTCGATAAGAGTCATCGTGAGGATGGGCTTATTGCGGGTGTTATTAGTTTCTTTCAAGATTTGGGTTGGACAATTGGGCCACTCGTCGCGGGGTTTCTCTATGGAGCAATCGGACCCGCATGGACGATTGCGGTTGGCGCGATTCCAATTCTTATCACCTGGATGATCTCGTTCTGGACCCTCGCTCCACTCGCCGTCGCTCCTGGTATGACTGCAATCCGCCCACCCCATCGGAGGAAACATAAGGAATAGGAGAGAGGAGAATAGAGATTTGAGATTGGATTTTTTTGCCCTTGCATCTCTTTGCTGATTCAGATAGAATCTTTCAAGGTACGTTCACAATGAATAACGAACATTAATATTCCGAGGTAGCTCAGTGGTAGAGCAGGTGCCTGTGGGAAACGCAGCTTTCGATGGAAACATCGAGATGAACTCTCTGGGATAACGGTGAAACCCAATCCGGCGGAGCCGGAGGGCAATACCGTGGGAACTCCCCACATAGCGGGGAGAGCGCCGTAGAGACTAGATACCAGAGTCCCGTCGTTTTGCGGCACGGGAAAGATATAGTCCACGCCTTTTGGGAACAAGAGGAGTCGTGTAAGCACTTGGTCGTGGGTCCGAATCCCACCCTCGGAGCCAAAGAAAAATCCCTCTCACTCGTGAGAGGGATTTTTCTTTTGAGTTTTGATAGGTGGGATTCGGAGGGCGCGAGAAGAAAGCGAGCTGGCGCAGCTTTCTGTGTGTAGCGCCCCGGACCGCGAGTCGGAGCGAGCGGGAATCCCACCCTCGGAGAAAAAAACTCGACGCAATGTCGAGTTTTTTTCGTAGAGAGGAGTCCCGCACCTGCGTGCGGGACGTTGGGATTCGGAGGGCGGAGCCATATCCCGCCGACATGCCGGGAGGCGGGATGGCGAGCAGCGGCCTGCGACCGAGGAGCCGGAAGGCGACGAGAGTTGTAGGCGAATCACACAACGTGTGAAATGAGGAAGTCGGAGCGTTGCGAGATCCGAACTGCTTCGGATCGAGCAGCGGAGACGGGCGGAGTGCTATCTCGATGTTATCGAGATCACGAGGCCCTCGCAGCCATGTCCGAGGAGGCGGAAGCCGAGGTGACGTGTAGGCGAACCTTCACCCCGGGGATTATTCATTGGTGCCCATAAGAATCTGTTTCGTTTTTGCTTTTGCTTCGTCTGTTTCGAGCAGAATTTCGTAATCATGAATATCCGTCGCGATTCCTTCCTGTATGAATTTTTTTGATGGGAACCTTGCTTTCACGGGTTTGAGCAATTTTGGAGGAGGGTTTTTTATGTCCCCCTTTGCACTCGCAGTAAAGAATCGAGAGCCAGAGCCGATCTGATAACTGTTTGAAAAAGGTGCAAAATGGGTGACGCTCATATTCAAAGAAGTTGCATATCCCTTTTGCCAAACAAAATTTCCCTTCTCATCCACCTCAAAAATCCAGAGAATATCTGGCAATTTTGGATTTGGTTTCGAGGGAGTAGTCATGCCGAGAAATACCAAGCCTTTTTGGTCAACACCCTTATCAATTCCCGTCATCCAATTGTACGCCCCTTGGCCAAATGATTTTTGCCAAAGCACATTACCTTCAGC
>JACQSD010000042.1 GCA_016206165.1 Candidatus Uhrbacteria bacterium | reverse complement strand
TTTGAGATTTACATTTTGAGTTTTGAACTGTGCAGTATGTCCAAAATCATCGGTATCGATCTCGGTACATCGAATTCAGCGGCGTCCGTGATGGAGGGTGGCAAGGCGACCATCGTTCCATCCGCAGAGGGAACGACCGTGGCAGGGAAAGCATTCCCGTCGTATGTTGCATTTACAAAATCGGGAGAGTTGCTCGTGGGTGAGCCGGCACGTCGGCAGGCAGTGACGAACCCGACCGGTACTATTTTTGCTGCAAAGCGGAAGATGGGCACGGAGCACACGTGGGAAATTTTTGGGAAAAAGTATACCCCGCAGCAAATTTCTGCGTACATTTTGCAAAAGATTAAGAAAGATGCGGAAGCCTATCTTGGCGACCGTGTGGAGAAGGCAGTGATTACGGTCCCCGCATATTTTAATGATAGCCAGCGGCAAGCGACCAAAGATGCAGGCGCCATTGCAGGGCTTGAAGTGGTTCGGATTATCAACGAGCCTACCGCAGCCGCACTTGCCTATGGACTGGATAAAGAGGGAAAAGAGCAGAAGATCCTTGTCTTTGATTTGGGTGGTGGGACACTCGATGTGACGATCATGGATTTTGGGCAGGGAGTTTTTGAAGTGGTGTCGACATCAGGCGACACACAGCTTGGTGGGACGGACATGGACAACACGATCATTGACCACATTGCGGATACATTCAAGAAGGAATCTGGCATCGATCTCCGGAAAGATGCGATGGCCATGCAGCGGTTGAAAGAGGCGGGAGAGAAAGCAAAGATTGAGCTCTCCACAACCCTCGAGACGGATTTGAACTTGCCGTTTATCACGGCAGACGCGGATGGTCCGAAACATTTAACCATGAAATTAACACGTGCGAAGCTAGAGGACCTCATTCGTCCTATTGTGGAACGGTGCAGGGGGCCTCTCGAGCAAGCGCTCTCTGATTCAAAACTTTCCCCGCGTGACATCCACAAGATCATCATGGTCGGCGGTCCGACCCGCATGCCGATTGTGCAGAAGTTTGTGGAAGAGTATGTCGGGAAAAAGATTGAACGCGGTGTTGACCCTATGGAGTGCGTCGCGCAGGGCGCCGCTGTGCAGGCTGCAGTCTTGCAAGGGGAAGTGAAGGACGTACTCCTCCTCGACGTCACGCCACTCACCCTGGGTATTGAAACCATGGGGAGTGTGATGACACCCCTCATTGAACGGAATACGACCATTCCGACATCGAAGTCGCAGGTGTTCTCGACTGCCGCGGATAGTCAGACGTCTGTGGAGATCCATGTGTTGCAGGGTGAGCGGCCAATGGCCACAGATAACAAGACGCTCGGGAGATTCATGCTCGACGGTATCCCTCCTGCCCCTCGCGGCGTGCCGCAGGTTGAAGTGACGTTTGATATCGACGCGAATGGCATTCTTAATGTCTCAGCGAAGGATAAAGCGACAGCAAAGGAACAAAAAATTACGATCAGTGGCTCCAGTGCGCTCTCGAAGGATGAGATTGAAAAAATGAAGAAGGAAGCAGAACTCCACGCGCAGGAAGACCGACAGAAGAAAGAGCTGATTGAGCTTCGGAATCAGGCAGACATGGTGATCCACTCGACAGAGAAGACACTGAAAGACGCGGGGGAGAAAGTAAAAGCGGAGGAAAAGAAACCAGTTGAAGAGAAACTGGAGGCGCTGAAAAAGGTCAAAGATGGGTCGGATAAAGATGCGCTGAAGCGTGCACTTGACGATCTCCAACAAGCGATCCAGAAAGTAGGCGCGGCGATGTATGAGGCAGCGAAGCAGAATGAGAAGAAGCCAGATGGGAAGGGTGAAGAGAAAAAGTCCGGCGAAGCCGGATCCGGCTCCGCCGGAGATACGATGGAAGGGGAAGTAGTGGAGAAATAGCGGAGAATGCGGATAAGGCGGAGAACGCGGAGCAAATCCGCATTATCTGCGGCGCTCCGCATTATCCGCTTGTATGGCGAAGGATTACTACAAAATTCTCGGAATTTCAAAATCTGCCTCTGCGGACGAAATTAAGCGTGCGTTTCGAAATCTCGCAAATCAATACCACCCCGATCGCGATAAAGGCAATGCCGATAAATTCAAAGAGGTAAATGAGGCGTACCAAGTGTTGTCCGATGCTGCGAAGCGCAGTCAGTACGATCAGTACGGTACGACGTTTTCCGCCGGAGGCGGATCCGCCTGGGGCGGAGATGCTGGCTTCTCCGGTTTCCAGCAAGGCGGCGTTGATTTTGGTAACCTTGAAGACCTTTTTGGTGGTATCGGCGACATGTTTGGGTTTGGTGGCGGGAAGCGGCGGAAGGGTGGCCGTGTCGAACGCCGGGGCAAAGATATTGAAACGAGCATTACGATTGATTTTCGTGATGCCGTTTTTGGTGTAGAAAAAACTGTCGAGCTTTATAAACCCGTGTCATG
>JACQSD010000041.1 GCA_016206165.1 Candidatus Uhrbacteria bacterium | reverse complement strand
GCGCGAGAGAAAGCGAGCTGGCGCAGCTTTCGGTGCGCAGCGCCCCGGACTGCGAGTCGGATGCGAGCAGAATTCCCAGTACCCCGATTTAGATTTTAACGAGATCAACTGGGAATTGAAGGGCGCGAGAGAAAGCGAGCTGGCGCAGCTTTCGGTGCGCAGCGCCCCGGACTGCGAGTCGGATGCGAGCAGAATTCCCAGTACCCCGATTTGTGAATTTTGAGAGGTATCGTCTGGGAATTGAAGCCCCCGCCTTCGCGAACGCTACGGCGGGTAAACTCCGCGATAAGCCGCGCCTGTCCGCCGAAGCTTTAGCGCAGGTGGAAGGGGCGGCCCGCGACCGAGGAGCCGGAAGGCGACGAGAGTTGTGGGCAATGCCCCAGTACCACGAATTCAAAATTATTGAAGACTATAGTCTAGGAATTGAATGGTATGACTATTCGTAAAGAGCAACCAAAAACACAACGCGAGGACGAAGAACTCTCTTTTGAGACGCCATCGTCTCAGGAGTTTTTTCATAAGAAAATAGATCAACAGTGGATACTTTTAACAGAAGTACTTCGGCGGGAAATTATTGAACGCTCCGATACGCGTAAGGCCCTTCTGTCGTTCACTACGAAACCGGTTTCAGAGATGCTCCCTCGTGATCTTCTTGCAACAGTTGCTCACCTTGATGATCGTGTGGCGAAATTACAGGAACGTTATCACCATGAGCTTGATAATGCACTTGATGCCCCGCCAATTCCAGAAGAAACAATGCAGCCCGACCTCCGCGCAGCAGCACAATCATTGACACAACCGGAATACCAACTCGCTGTTCAACGCTATCGCTACGCACGAGATGTTAAAATGTTAGCACTCGGTGCAGAGTTACTCGAAACGAAGGACCAAAAATTGGAAGGAGGAGTTATGCGTCTTCCAAGTGGGATAGAGATCGTTATGGATCCAGAGGCTGCATCTGAACAGCGAGATCTTCTAGATCCTCTCCACTGGCAGCGACGACGGCAACTCAAAGATCGGGTGTATGAGATTACCGTGCAAGGTCGTCGATATATTTTGAAAGAAAAAAAGACTGCGCAACATACCGACACAAAGGAACACGGGCATAAACCAGGACGTACATCTCAAGCAGAGTTCGCGGTAGCAAAGGAATTTCATGAGCAAGGATCAGTTGAGCGCGATCATATACAGGTGACATGGGAACGACCCATTGGTTGCGTCACATTCACAGACGGATTCCAATTTAGTATTTTTGAATTCGCGGAAGGACTACAAGACGGGCAAGAGGCGGATATAATGCTCAGGGGATCAATTATCGAACATAGAGATGTATTTGAAAAGGAGTATCAAGATGTTCTTGTACGTCTTCCACAGCTACAGCAGCATCCGTCCACCATTCCATACGCATCGGATCCTCGGCCTCTCTCCGCGATTGGGAAACTCCTCGAGAAAATTACGGGAAAGAAGAGTGAAACGTCACTACTTTCATTTCGTGATTATGCTGCATTAAAAGCATATCGATTGCGACAGCAGGCGTACGAGCTCTTGCGAGATACGATGCTCGCGCGGGGATATACGAATAGCGATGTTGATGGATATGCATTTCGTGTCGACACAGAGCGAGTCATTATAGAGATTGTTGGCTTTGATTTTGAATACTTTGAGAAAGGAGATGCAGACTACATACAGGAAGTGCAAACAAGAATAAGGGATGATCGAAAGGTTGGAGGTGGATTTTTTTGGCAGCTTCCTCATACATTTAGCGGGCTTAGAGAGGTTACAAAAGTGCATCAGGCTGCATATCTCGCGCTTTTTGAGCGAGAGGGCTATGTAGTGTAGCTAAAATTATGAAAGCAGTATATTTTGAAAAATTTGGTGAGCGGGATGTGCTCCAATACGGTGAATTTCCGACGCCCAAACCACAAGCGGGAGAGGCGCTTGTACGCGTCCGCGCATGCGGATTGAATCACTTGGACATTTGGCTTCGCAAAGGATCAATGCAGTTTCCGTTACCGCATATCGTCGGCTCCGATGTGGCTGGCATTATTGAAGAGGTCAACGGCGCGAGTGATCTGAAGGTTGGCGATGAAGTCGTTATCAATCCAGAACGCGCATGCGGAACGTGCGAGCGATGTCAAAAAGGGAAGGCGTGTGGTCTCGTACTGCTACTCGGGCGACAAGCGAATGGGGGATATGCAGAATATATCTCTGTATCGCTCGAACAGATTTATCACAAACCAAAACATTTATCATTTACCGAAGCTGCTGCATTTCCGCTTACCTATCTCACAGCATGGCACGCACTGCATACACGAGCGCAGCTTGAAGTGGGGGAGACGCTCTTTGTCTGGGGTGCATCAGGAAGTATTGGGCCAGCAATCACGCAGATCGCAAAACATATTGGTGCACACGTTATCGCTGCCGCTCGTTCGGATGACGCTGCGAAGATAATCCAATCATGGGGTGCAGATGAGATTGTGGTGTATCCGAATGTGAACGTGAGCGAGCGAGTAAAAGAATTGACTCAAGGTAAGGGCGTTGACGTCGTCTTTGAAAGTGTTGGCGAGAAAACGTTTTCTCAAAGTCTTGCAATGCTGAAGCCATACGGACGGGTTGTCGTTATCGGCGCAACGAGTGGGGAAAAAGTTTCTTTTAATCTCTCAGAATTTTATCCAAAACAGTTTTCAATCATCGGATCGCGCATGGGAACAAAAGAAGAATTTGAGCAGGTGCTCGCGCTCATTGATGCGGGGAAATTAAAACCAGTGATTGATAAAGTTCTTCCTCTACACGAAGCAGCTGCCGCACAGCAACGCATGGAAGAAGGAAAACATTTTGGAAAGATTGTATTAGGGGTGTCATAAAAATATGATTCATTTTTTAGTCTCCATTCTTCTTTTCACGCTTATGTCCGCGCCGGTGGCGGATTTACCGAAAGATTCGTTTGTGTTGCCCGAAAATGAACAGCTCGGGCAGTTGTTTATTGTTGGTTTTTATGGAACGACGGTGACACCGGAATTTGCTGCGGAACTGCGCGAGTTTCGGCCCGGTGGTGTTTTGCTCCTTGGACGAAATATAGAAAGTGCGACACAACTTAAAAAACTGAACAGCGATTTGCAAGCGATCGCAACCGAAGACAATCGTCCGCCGCTGTGGATTGCCGTTGATCAAGAAGGCGGGATTGTCTCGCGGATCAAATGGACCCGAGTACCAGAGGCACCATCAGCATTGAGCGCGATGAACGCGTTGCCGATTGGTGAACGACGGGGCGAGGAGCTTCGTGCGCTTGGGATCAACATGAATCTTGCGCCAGTGCTCGATAGCCGGAATCCGTCGGATTTTCTTGCGAACCGTGCATTCCCGAGCACAGATCAACAGGCAGAACTTATTGCTCGCGGGTTGATTGAAGGTCATTGGAATGCCCATGTGCTCGCTGTACCCAAGCATTTCCCAGGATATGATGGCATCAAAAAAAATCCTGAAATGACGGTGATCCCTAAAGTTGCACATACGCCACCCACTGGATTGTTTCGATCCATAGTACGAAAAGTGCCGATCGTTATGGCCGCGCACGTGATCTATGAGAATCTTGATCCAGAAATCCCATTCCCACTCTCGCAAATCGGTATCGCACTCTTCAAGATCGAATTCGGCGATGACACACTCCTCATGTCCGATGATCTCTTGAGTCCTGCGATGCAAAAGTGGGATCATGTGCCGCATCTTGCACAACAAAGTGTCGAAAGCGGACTCGATATTTTTCTTCTCGGCGATCCAAAACAAGCGCGGTACTTCATGCTTGCATTCAAGGATCGCGCGAGCACGCACCCAGAACTTGCTCCGCGATTTGCAAAGACGGCACAGCGCATCCTCGAACTCAAGGGACAGCATTAGCGACATCATTGATATGCCGCTACCATCATTACCGGCAATACAAAAACGTCTGGAACACGTTCGTTGGTACAAACAGGGCGGTGCAGTGAAACCGCTCACGGTTTCGTATCCCGGACGTGCGTGCCTTGGATTCACCATGCACGGGAAAAAGACACGCTTCAATTATACTCCATTTGGATGGTATCTGAAGGGTGATTATTTTGACGTGTACTTTCCGCGCGATGGTATGCATCGCATTGCGCAATGGTATTACCATGAGGAGTTGCGGCGACCAGAGTTCATTGTCAATCTGAAGCGCCAGTGGGAGCAGCGGACAAAATTATTTTTCTCACAGATCCGCGCGATTGAGCATACCGATCTTCGGCTCCTGGCGACGAAGGATTTACTTTCCCTGTTTCACATTTTTTCAAAATCAATGGATGCGCTTTGGCGTGAGGCGATATTCCTCGACGCTTTTGATGTCTCGGGGGAGGAGATTCTTGAAAACGAACGCACTCGCGCAGGCGTGACGCTCTCGAACAGCGAACTCGCACTGCTCACTGCACCAGTCGTTCTTTCCACATTGCAACGCGAACGGCAGGAACTTTTCGCTCTTGCAGCTGGCAGAAAAAAACCGGACGACGCTCGTCTTCGGCATCATGCAGATAAATATCACTGGATCTACAACGACTACGCAGTCATTAAACGCCTTGATGGGAATTTTTTTCTTCGGGCAATTCGGTCGCTTCGTCGGCATCCAAAAAAATGGAGGGAAGAGGCAGCGACTATCGCGATGGTCGGCCGCAATGCAGAAGCCAAGCGGCGATTGATCCGCGTAAAGCGGTTGCCGAGTCGCTTCGTCCATATCTGTCATCTCCTTGCGACGCTTGCCTCGTGGCGGGATCTGCGGAAGTCGATGAATCAACAGGGGAATGCCACAGTGCAACTATTCGCGTGTGAATTCGCACGCCGCTCTGGGCTTGCGCTGCGGGAAGTCGAGTATTGTTGGTGGTGGGAGATTCGTGATTTATTGACACGCACGCACGAGCTCAAACGCCTTGCGCATGCGCGGATGAAGGGTCTCCTCATTTTTGGATACCGTGCGAAGAATTATTTTTATTATGGAAATGATGGGAGGAGATTTCATCAATATCTGGAAAGCTGTATTGCGGTTGGTGATACGATTCAGGGGAGAAGCGCATATCCGGGTGTTGTCCGTGGCGCTGCAAAGATTATTTTGACGCAAAACGATTTCAAGAAAATGAAACGCGGGGATATTTTGGTCGCGCCAAACACACGGCCGGAGTATGTGCCGATTATGAAGATTGCGAGTGCGATTGTGAGCGAAGAAGGCGGGCTCACGTGCCACTCGGCAATCGTTGCACGCGAACTCAAAATCCCCGCCGTCGTCGGCGCCCAGGGTGCAATCACCTCGCTCAAAGACGGCGACCGCATCGAAGTGGACGCCGTGCATGGCGTTGTGAAGAAAATCTAAACATCGTTATTTTCTAATTCCCGGGAATAGGAAAATAGTACGCGTATGAAACGTGTGAAAGAAATTCTAAAAAAACACGATTGGCATTTGATGGGAAAGTGGAAACAGCCTATTTTTTTGCTCGGAAATACGACGGGGGCGGTGCTTGATATTCGGTTTGGCAATGCGCTTCCATTTGTACCAACGTGTTATATGAATTTTGATCATCGGCAATTTCTTCCGACAGTTGATTTCCAAAATAATGTTGCGGAATCGAGAAAAGAATTTGAACGTGATGCCATTGGCACGATGCATCGTTTAAAGGAAGAAATCGCACGCGATAACGCAGCACTGAATGAATTCGCGCCAAAGACACTTGATACTGCAACGATCAAGAAGTACATCAATCTCATTGCGCCGAAGTCGCGCCAGTGGTATGAGATTATGATCGCGGATGGCGCGCTCGCGCTGATTTACCCGATGACGCTTCCAAAAACATTCGAGCTGCAAGGAAAAACATATTCTGCAGAGAGCCTGTTGCCCGAGGTTGCGCTGCCGAAGAAATTATTTCCGATGATTGAGGAGCACTGGCATTTGCTCGAGATGGCAGCGAAGCTCCGCAATAAGAAATCAATTGATGACGATCTCGCAAGGCATGTCGCGCAGTACTCGTGGATGAACTCGCTTTGTTGGTGGGATGAGCCGTTTGACGCGGAGTATTATCGCAATGCAGTTGCTATTGCAGCAAAGCGGGATCCAGCACAAGAACTTCAGCAAGAGCACGAGGCGCGACGCGTGCGATATGCTCACGCAGAAGTCGTGCTTGCCGATTTGAAAGAAAAATATCCGAAGGCCTGGGAGTGTATTGATATCATTCGCGAGTTGACCGATGCAAAGGAAGATAATTGGGATGCGGCATCACTCGCTGGCGTTCGTATGCGCCCGTTGTTCAAAGACATCGCTCGCGCACATGGCCTTTCGTATCATCAGTTTTTGCAACTATCTCCGACAGAGATGATTGCATTCTTTGAGCGCGGATCCTTGCCAGTCGCGATTGATATTTTGAATGAACGGATCAAACATCACCTCGTGATTAACCATCAAGAGTACGGGCAGATGATTCTCGCTGGCGCCGATGTCCAACCATGTGAACAGTATGTGGTCAAAACTCCTCCAGCGCTTACTGAACTCAAGGGGACACCGGTATGGAAGGGGCATGTGACCGGGATGGTTCGATGCATTATTGCTCCGAGTGATGTTGGTGCGATGCAGGACGGCGAGATTCTCGTGTGTCCCATGAGCGATCCGGATTATATGCCCGCGATTCGGAAGGCTGTCGCGATCGTCGCAGATCAAGGTGGGCTGCTCTGCCACGCAGCAATCGTCGCCCGTGAACTCCAAATTCCCTGCATCGTCGGCACCGAATATGCGACCAAGATTTTTAAGGACGGTGATTTGGTGGAAGTGGATGCGAAGAATGGTATCGTAAAGAAGATATAAATTTTGTATGCATGGAAAGTGGTTTGTTTTGAAAAGAAATGCAACAGTGCACCACGTGGTTCCTATATCACGGAGTATTGTTGCAGTATTACCGATGTTGTTGCGTGTCGGGTTTAAGAGGCATGTTTGTATTTTCCGCGATCGTGAACAGATGCACTGGTATTATGATGTGCAGGGGATGGATGTGATTGCGAGATTTATGATTCGAGAAACGGCAAAGAGCGACATTAATGTGCACATAAAAAGATTATGGACGAGGCATGCAAATCGACTCATCAAGATTTTTGCCTCTATCGATAAGATGCGACTGCCCGATATGCAGTCAGAACAATTATTATCTCTTTATAGAACACTGATTACCACTCTTGAGCATGAGAGTGCATTTGGAACAATGAGCGATTTTTTAAGTAGCGACATCATCCCAAAAGCAATCCGAAATTATCTTTTACGAATAGGTATAGAGAAAGAATATGTAGACGAATGGATTGGGATATCGACGATTTCTCTCTTTGAGTCCCCGTATCATAAAGAACAGCAACAATTTTTTAGTATTGCAGCGGCATATCGTCGAAGGTACAATATTGAAAAACAGTGTGCACGATATATAAAAATGTATTGGTACATTCAGAATGACTATGGATTTGCCAAAAAGCTTGATGTACATTCGTTGCGACAACGCGTAAAAGATTTTATTCATGATGGACATGATCCGCTTAAGGCACTACAGAAACTTCATACCCAGCGAGCGACACTGACGCGAAAGAAGCGATGGCTTATCCGTGAGGCAGCGATGAGAGGCGAAGTCAATTTTGTTAAGCTGCTTCGCATGATCGATGTGCATGTTCAATTGTGGGATCTGAAAAAGGTTATGATGCAGCAGTCGTTTTATTATATGAATATTATGCTGCGGCAGATTGGCAGGCAATTTCATGTTCCTTTTTCCGATATGCAATGGTATATTCCAAGAGAAGTTGAAAATCTTTTAGCACATCGAATGAAACCGTTATCGCAACGGCTTATTACGACCAGAAAAAAAATCTGCGTTCTTGAGGTTACTCAAAGACGTACTCGTGTTCTCGTTGGTCCACGGGCACAAACGCTTATAAGGAATATTGAGGGGAGCTTGGATACAAAGGAGAAAATCATTGCGGGTACTGTCGGTAATGCGGGTGTTGTACGTGGGATCGTGAGCATTATATTAAATCCGCGTCTCGGCAAAAAATTCAAAAAGGGTACAATACTCGTAACAGGAATGACAACGCCTGATTTTATTCCACTTATGAGAGTTGCCGCTGCCATTATTACTGATGAGGGCGGCATGACATGCCATGCAGCAATTGTCGCACGCGAACTTGGGATTCCATGTGTCATTGGTACAAAAATTGCGACAAAAGTATTGCAAGATGGCGACATGGTGGAGGTGGATGCGACTGGTGGTATCGTTCGGAAAATCAAGTAACCGCAAATCTTTTCTTTCAGCACGGACCTTTTATTATTGAGCTGGCGGACAGAAAAATGAGATGATACGAAAATTGGAGAAATGAAAAACAGCTCGGGAGAGCCGTTTTTCGGGAGCGAGACTATACTGCAGTGTTTGATTCTCGTAAGACGGCGAGGGTCACTTGCACACTGGCATTGTCACCTTCAATAATCTTGATTCGTGCAGCACCATATTCATGTCGGAGGCCGCTCAAGAATTCATCAGCCCACGATGGAGTAAGTACTTTGACTCTCGAAAAATCAAGCTCAATTGGTTCGCTCCCTTCCTTTGGAATACTATACGCACGCGCAGCAAGAAATGCTTCTCGTCCATTCGGTCGCGAGAGGAGTGTTTCACCAAATTTACAAATGTCGAGTCTCATATTTTATTGATGATTATTTCTGCATATGTGCCATTGATCACGTCGCTTTCCGTGGTAATATATCGTTGAAGATTCGTATTGTCAAATGGAAGAGTCAACATCAATTTTGCATCTCCTGAAACAAACAGCAATGATTGGGAGGGGAGTATCTGGAGAGAGCGCAAAACGAATTTCAATCCGTTGCCTCGGTTTTCCGGCGCGCGCCCGGAGAGTTGTTCGGTGAATGCGAGCATGAGTGCCTCCTCGTGGTTACGCAAGCCGGGTCGTACTTGTTTGAGCGAATGGAGGATTCCTTGTCCTCGATCCGCGACAATCGCGCGGAGTGTATTCTTCTCGATTGTTGTCTCGAGCCAACATCCAGGAATATCTTTCCATGAACCCAGATTATGATCAAAACAGTTCGCTGCAAGTTCTGCGAGGGTCGCCGTATACAGTGCAGCATCATTTTCAGTCCAGTTGTTTTTTTCGAGAATAGAGCGTAATTTTTCAATACGAGCCTGGGCCACATCTCGTGTCTGACAATAGACGTCTCGTGGAGGCGCAACACCCTCTATTGATTGTATCCACTCAAGTGCCGTCATATGGGAAGAGTATAGCATAGTGGAATGTCCATTGCGAAATGAGCACTCAGTCATTGATAAAACTGTCATATGGGAAAGAAGGTAAATCCATTCCTGCATGTTAGTGGCTGGTGTTTTGCGATGCTTAATGGACGACCGGCGGAGATTTATTTTCGACGGCGACCTGGTCGTTTACCCGAAGTTCTTGGACATTGTTATGTTCGACGAAGTGAATTTCGAACGAAAAAGGAAAGACAGCAAATTGATCGAGACATGAGGCATGTACGACTTTCGTATCGCCATCGTGTCTATCGGAGCATGGTCTAACCCTTATGTATGCGGAAACGATATAAGAAAAAAATTCGGAGTTGTCCACTCTGTAAACCGCACAAAACAGGACATGCTGGGCGTTGGTCGAAACGAGATCTTGTCATGATCCGCGTATTTGAGCGAGAGCAGCTTGTTCATCATACGTATGTCTGATCGATTTTATTTTCATGGGCAGTTTCGGTGCATGTACTGCACTACTGATCTTGATCCAGAAAATGCATATTCACTTGCAAGCGGTGATTCAGTTCATCTTGTCTGTCCACAGTGTGGCGCACAATGGCAGTTCTGGGTGAAGGTTCAATTAAACCACAGACTTATTAAGGGAGGTAAGTATAACAGACAGAAAAATAAGGTTTGAAAAATACGTATGCGCTATAAGCAACCGAAGGATACGGAGACATTACACTGGACGAAACATGCACTCGAGAAGATGCGGTTTTATGGATTGTCAGAAGCGCGGGTGAAAAGGGTATTAGAAAGTCCTGAACGGCGCGAAGAGGGCATTGCAGAAAATACAGTCGCATGTATGCAACCAACAGGAAGTACGAAACATCCAACCGAGATATGGGTGATGGTGACAGAAAAGAAAGGGAAGCGACGCCTTGTGAGTGCATGGCGCTACCCCGGGCGCACAAAGCCCCGCGATCCTGTACCGATCCCAGATGATTTTTAAAATAATGAGGCCTTGATCGGTGATGTTCCGACCAAGGCCTCTGTTCGACTAGGTCCGCCTCGTTCTAGCGGCGGGGGGCGATCTTCTCGGCGCTGATGATCTGCTTTGCGGCGTTGAGGTAGAAGACCACAGCCTCGCACTCCAGAAGGCCGAGCTGCTCGTGAGGGATGATGCCCGCAGCAGCGAACGAGATGTTCGCTTCGTGGCCGACTGCGACCGTGAGTCGTGCCTCGCGCTCTCTCAGAAACGCGTGGTGGCGCACCATTGTTTCCGAGAACGGTTGGTCCCGCTGAAGGGCCGGGTCAGCGATGAGCTCGCGGATCAGTCTCTGATCCGTTTTTCCCGCAGCCTTTCCTGCCGCATACCATTCACCGCCATGTACGTCCGGCATCGCGGCGATGATGTTCAGCCGCTCCGAAGTATGGAGCTGCTCCGGGTGGAAGATCTCCCACGCCGTAAGCCGTGCGCGCATGAACGACGATGTCCAGAATTCCGGCTCGCCGAAGCGTATCGCAAGCTCGCTCAGCAAACCGAGGTAAAATCCACGGACGCGAGAGCAGAGTTCCGATCCGTCATGCGTCAGCGTTCGTGTGTCGTTGTCGCCTTCCTGCACCGAGATCGAGTGTCTCATGAGTAGCACGGCGCTCATCCTCTCGGGATTCAGCTGACCCAAGTGATCCTCCTTGCCGTATCATTGACGGCGTTCGGTTGAATGGAATGTCCTGTCTAGTACCACTTTCACTTAATCCTTTCGGCCGAAACCCCAACAATTTTGGCTGTGACTTGGCTCGAAAACTCACCGATACACCCGTATCGCTTCCGTTCTCTCGCCATCGTCTCGCGCAAAATTTTTGACGTTTCAATCCAAAAGATTAAATGAAAGTGCTACTAAAACGTGATACACTACTATAGCGGAAATTTACCACTATGTCAAGGTCATTCATTAACCCGAATCATAGACTCTTCCAATGGGGGCCGATTGGGTTTAAGCTTTTTTATGGCTCAATTTTTTGTGAGATGCTGTGGCTTGGTATCAAGCGCGAGTATCGGAAATCCTGGCCGCCGTGCTTAGGACTCCACGATCACGAGCGAGCTGCTTTTATTCTCGAAGATCGCACGCTCCGCAGTGCTGGTGAGTATTTTTTCAAAACATATTTTCTCAACCTTAAAAAGTATCGAGCGCAATGGGAGCGATATGAAGATTGGATGGAGCGTTACGATCGTATCGAGAAGGAATTCGACAGGATTCACGTGGCAAGTCTCACGATTCACGAACTCGCTGCGCTTGTCGAAGGGCTCTATCATTTTGAGGAAGAGTTTTGGTTGATCGTTCACGTTCCGGAAATTGCGAACTGGGGTGGAGAAAAGATGCTGCTTGAGCGGCTACAACGCATTGATCGCGAACGGGCAAGCGAGTATCTCGAGATTCTCTCTGCGCCGGTGAAGTATTCTTTTTTTCAAGAGGAGGAGTTGGAGTTATTGAAGGGGAGGTTTGTGGATCACGCACGGAAGTATCGTTGGCTTTTGAATAGTTATGGTGGAAATCGCGTGCTCACGGCGAAGTATTTTACAGACAAACTCAAAGAGCTTCTACGAAAGGGGAGTGCGGCGTCGCGCATTAGAAAGATTCATGCTGCACGAGCGAGGAACGTTGCGCGAAAGCAGGAGTTAAAAAGGAGATTGCATTTGACGAGGCAGGACATGTGGATGGCCGAGCAGCTCGCACAATCCATCTGGTGGCAGGATCATCGGAAGGCATATATCTGGCGCATGAATTATTACTGGGATATTTTGCTGCACGAGATTGCAAAGCGACGTGACTGGTCATTTGATGATTTGCTCTGGTGCTGGCCAAAAGAAATTCTTCACATTGCGAAAGGGAGCCGGGTTGATCGCGCGCTTATTCGATCGCGCAAAACCTATTATGTAAATGAACTCTCGGAGCATGGGATCAAACATATCTATGGAGCGAAGGCGAAGAAATATATTGCAACGTATCTTTCGCGAGAGACCGAGCAGACGACCGAGCTTCATGGGCTTGCGGTGAGCAAGGGTGATGGGAAGGCGGTACGGGGGCGTGTGACGATTGTACAAAATCCGTTTGTCGATGGGAAGAAAATGAAACAGGGCGACATCCTTGTTGCGGCAATGACATCGCCGGAGTTTATTGTTGTTATGAAAAAAGCGAGTGCGATTATTACGGATCACGGTGGCATGACCTCGCACGCGGCAATCGTCTCCCGCGAGCTTGGGATCCCGTGCATTGTGGGGACGAAACATGCGACAAAAATTTTGAAATCAGGCGATCGTGTGGAGGTTGATGTGGCGAAGGGGATTGTGAAGAAGATATAAATTTATTCTTCGAGCGGAGCACGGCGGAGTCGAGAAGTTCTCGATAGGACTCGAACAGTAAAAAGAAGAACCCCTGGTAGCGCACGTGCCACCAGGGGTTCGTCGGTTCGGTCGGAACGGTCGGATGCGGGCGACGCTACTCCCGCGGGAGTTCTGTCCAGTTCGTGATCATGTACCCTGGCAGCCGCCTCTCTTCGAAGAGGCAGAAGGGGAGTAACGAACCTTCGAGTGCGTTGATGTCGTTCTTGCCAGGGACGACGTCGCCGTGCTGTGCGACCCACCGCGCTGCTGCGACGAGCGGGCGGTGGGTGAACACGAAGATCGGGCGGCGGTCGCTGATCTGTCCAGGGGTCATTATCACTTGCTCATCGATTGCACGGATGATTCGTCGGCTCGTCTTGAACCACTCGTACCACTCCGGCGAGAAGGACTCCGGGCCGTAGATGACGAGTCCGTCGGCGCGGGCCTTCGGATTCGCTGGATCCACGTCGCCGGAGTCGGGTTGACACAACGTGTTCAAGGTGACGACGAGCACGCTACCCGGTAATTGGTGCTGGCCGAACCACTCGATCGCGGGCCGCGCCGACTGGAGGCATCGCGTCATGGGCGAGGTGAATATTGCCGCGGGCTCGCCGTACTTCCGGACGAGCTCGTTGGTGAGGAGTGCCGCTTTCTCCTCCTCACCGTTGGCGAGGGGGGGGTTCGCAGGATCCGAGCCGGGCGGCAGTTGCTTCACTGCCATCTTTTTCCCGTGCGGGATCCAAATTTGCAGTCTACCCAAGACTTCCTCCTTCTGGGCTTTTGCCCACTCGAGTTGCGCCAGTCTTAAAATGCTGGCATGATTGTTGAAAGGCCGCCAAGAGCTAGTGACTCCCCAGAATACGATAAAATCACGGAGAAGTCAAGCGTTTTGTCAATAACCTCACCCTAACCCTCTCCTATCAGGAGAGGGAAGCATTATCAAGGATCGGGAATTTCCTTCTCCTTTTAGGAGAAGGTGAGGATGAGGTTTACATGTCTATGTCCTCACCGTGGCATATTTTTCATGTTAGGAAACGGACGCCGTTTTATGTTTCCATCTATTCGCAAGGAATTGCGCATGGGAAGATCAACGTGCTTGATTTTGATTATCACATTAAATTTTTTCACATCAACGGGCAGGTCGCGATGAAGGAAGCAGAGTTTCAAAAACAGCGGCGCATGGTGCAAAAGCGGCTCAAACGTGATCCGCGTTTCTTATTGAAGCTCATGCAATGGCACTACCGAAAGTACAAAAGCATCATCCCGCTCATTCACCAAATCAAAAAAACTAATCCACAAACAGTGTCGAATGCTGTGCTTGCACAGCAACTTTTAGCATACGTACGGGTCATTGGAGAATTCTGGACAGTGGGAGTTGTTCCGCTCTATGTTGAACAAGATTTGACGGATCAGATTCAACGGTTTGTTGAGCGACGTCTTTCACCAGAAGAGGCGACCAATGCCATGCAAGTATTTTTAACGCCACTGAAAGAAGGGATTGTTGGCGAAGAACATCGGCAACTGCTTCATGTCGCAATGCTCCCAAAGAATAAGCAACCCGCTGCACTTGAACGTCATTCGAAAAAATATGCATGGATGGCGAATCAATTATTCACGCATTCGTTTTTCCCGCCCTCGTATTATCGGAAGCGTCTTGTCGCACTTACACAAACGAAAGCACAGTGGCAGTGGCAGCAATATATACGCGAGCGAAAAGAACTCCGCGCGTCGTTCCGCACGTTTATGCAGAAGCTCCATCCAAACGCGTCGATGCGCACGACGATCATGACATTGAATGAGGCAATTTTTTATCGCAGTTGGCGCGGAGAAAAACCGTATGAGACTGGATACGAGATCCGTGCGTTTCTGGAGGAGATCAGCCGTCGGCTTGGGCTTTCGGCAAAGGATTTACTTTTTTGTGTTCCGAATGAAATTGCAGCATGGCTCCGAACCGGTCGGGCGGTTCCGCGATCAGTGATTGAAGCACGCAAGAAAGGATTTATTTATCTCTGTGAGCAAAAGGATCGTATTCTCACCGGGAAATTTGTGCGTCTTTGGGAGCAGCGCGTGGCCATCAAACATGCGAACGTCACCGAGGTACACGGCACCACTGCGTATCCCGGGCTTGTGCGTGGTATCGCGCGGATTGTCCATGGCGCCGCGGAACTTGGGAAGGTGAAAGTAAAAGACATCTTGATCACCCCAAGTACAACCCCAATCTATACGCCCGTGCTCCACAAGGTGCAGGCGATCATCACCGAAGAGGGAGGCGTCCTTTCGCACGCGTCCGTGATCGCCCGAGAATTGAAGATCCCGTGTGTCATTGGCACAAAGATCGCAACGAGAATATTCAAGGACGGTGATCGTGTTAAAGTTGATGCCGAGCACGGGGTTGTGAAGAAATTGTAGTCCCTCGCGATGAAAAATTTTTATGTCAAACGCTTCAAGGTCTGCTCTGCCCATGGGCAGCCCATGGGCTGCTCTTGACAATGTATCGCCGTGTATATACAATAAGAATATGAAAGTATTTCACATTCCCCTAGAGTTTGAATGGGATAAAGGAAATAGCAATAAAAATCTTGCCAAGCACAGAGTCAGTGATGCGGAATGTGAGGAGATATTTTTTGATCACGCCAAACGTATCGCACGAGACGCGTTACATTCAGGCGGTGAAGAACGGCACGTCGTCATTGGAAAAACAAAAGCAGGACGGATACTTTTCGTAGCTTTTACAGCACGGAAGCAAAAAGTTCGTATCATCTCGGCAAGAGACCTTAAT
>JACQSD010000040.1 GCA_016206165.1 Candidatus Uhrbacteria bacterium | reverse complement strand
GATTTAGAATTTAGAATTTTTAATAACGTATGTCCAGAGTCAAACGAGGGATCATGCACGCGAAGCGCCGGCGAAATATCCTCAAACAAACAAGGGGGTTTCGTTGGGGGCGAAAATCAAAAATCACGCTTGCAAAAACTGCAGCAGTGAAGGCGGGTAAGTTTGCGTACTTTCATCGGAAACGAAAGAAGCGTGACTTCCGAAAACTCTGGAATATCCGCTTGAACGCAGCCGCACATGAAGAAGGAACAAATTACTCAAAGCTTATCCACGCGTTGAAGCTGAAAAACATCGATCTCGACCGCAAAATCCTCTCCACCCTCGCCGCAGAATATCCAGCAGTGTTTAAAAAAATCGTAGAGGCAACAAAGTAGTATTGAAACCAAAAATAGCTCCGACGTTCGTCGGGGCTATTTTTATTGCGTCTATTATGCAGCTATTCTCTTCGGGGCCGCTCGCCGAGGGGCTGCTTCATTTGTAACGCGACGGATTTTCAAACCAATGCGCTCAAGCACCTCTCGATATGGCCCGGCGTCAATCCCCTTCACTAAATCGAGAGCCTGCCCCTGAAGTTCTCTTTTCTTTGCATCATAATTCCTCCATTGCTTCATAATATCTTCGAGCTCTTTGCGTCGTACTTGATATTCTCTTTTTCCTTGCCCAAACCATGACCAAAAGTTTCTTGAGGTTTCTACGCCGCTCACTCTCACAAGCGCACCCTCGTTTGGATCATAGTGAAGAAACTCTCCAAAATATTTCTTGAATTCATTATTTCCCTTTGTGAACTCATCAACGTCCTCGAGTCGTTCTTGGTTATA
This sequence comes from Candidatus Uhrbacteria bacterium, assembly GCA_016206165.1. Lineage (GTDB taxonomy): Bacteria > Patescibacteriota > Patescibacteriia > JACQSD01 > JACQSD01 > JACQSD01. Next base: position 42,521 of record JACQSD010000040.1, on the reverse strand, counting down.
CTTTTCATTCTCTTCGATTGCTTTCGCGATATCTAAAAGTTGACTCTCCAAAAGAACATCGACTTCTTGTGATTCGGCATACGCAGATGTTCGCGCCTCCTTGCGTAATCGTTGGTCATGACGAGATTCTAACCCTGCAATTTGTTGATCTGGAACGTCAAATGCATCAGGTGCAATACCGTAATTCTCTTCAATGGGTACCCCGCTGATGCCTGAAGCTGCGTGAGGCGCCTCACCAGCAAGTGGAGCGTCCGCTTTCCGTTCAGCTTTCGTTGGTTTTGTCGATCGATATCGTTCAGGAATCGATTCCTCACGAATCTTCCCTCGCTCCTGTGCTTTTCGAAATGACCGCGCAATCGCTTTGTTCGATGGTCTCTCGCGCTCATTTTGGAGTAATGCCGCTTTATCTTCCTCGCTTATCGATCCCGAAAGTGCACCTCGATCTTCCCTTTGTACCGCGGCTCCTTTTATCCTCGTTGCTGCCGCTTTTAACTTTGCCATGCGCGCATCGCTTTGTTCTCGCGCAGATCGCGCAGTTTCGAATTTTTCTCGTATTCTTGCTGCAGCGCGTGTTGCCTGATGCTCCTCCCCCTTCACCGCAATACGAAAATCCCCGTCACGAAGCATGTCGTTTACCTCCTCAAGTGTGTACGAAGAAGTTCCAGAATCAGTTCCATCCCATGCTAACTCATCAAATTTAATTTTTGTTACTGACCCTTCTTTACGAATTTCAGAGACGCGCTTCATGCCCCCAGTTGTTGTATTGACAAGCGTATCCCCAACTGCTACTGGCATGGGCTCTCCACGCTCCGTTTCCGTTTGCGCTTGGTCTGCTTTCGACGGTTCTTCATTCTCTTGTGGTTGTGGTGCTGCTTCATTTTGCTTCGTTTCGGTGGGAGTGGATGCTACAACTGGTTGGAGTTCTTTTTGTATCTCGCGTAATCGTGCGAGTGTTGCATCGACGGGCTTCGCGAGTTCACGCTCCAGTTGTTCGCGCTTCTCACGGAGATCACTCGCACCCTTGAGATCATATGTCCACGATGCCTCATCACTCTCTTCATTAAACCTTGTGATTCGTGCATCGTTCAATCGTTCTGACCGTACTCCCTCAAGGCGCGTGATTTCCGCTGTAACCGCACCTCGTAACCCTTCTTTTATCGCGGTAATCCTCACTGCATTCCGTCGTATGCTATCACCAGCCTCACGACGCCGTTGTTGCGCTTGGAATGCTTCTTGTAGGCGATCAAGCTCTGCTTTCTGTTTTACAATTGCTTCTGGTATTTCCAGCGTACGATCCACAACCGCGTCGATGCGCCGCTCAATAGCCTTTGCGCCAGCGTCAACATCCTCCGCGAGTTGTCGCCCCTTCCTTGTCCTTTTCACAGGACTAGATTCGATTTTGTTCTGCAGAGTCTTCCGTTCTCTCTTTACGCGCTCGCGTGCACGCCCTCCATCGCTTGCAACCTCACTCTTGCGGCGCTTATCTCTTTTCTCTGTACCATTCCGCACTTCCTTGTGTTCACGCTTGTTGCCACGTTCTCGAATAGCGACACCTCCTTGTTCTATTCGTTTTGCCATAAAAATAACGTCGCGTACTTATATACGACGACGCAATTGAGTTAATGTTTGGTTATCGGATTCGGATTGCAATCGTTCTATCAATACACGATACCGTTTCTGAAAATCTTGAAACATGTGTGTCCAGTCGCGCTCAATCTGCTCGAGATCCTTAAGCGCTTGTTCCTCTTTTGACAGAGTAGGAGTAGGCATTTTCATGAGGATAATTGTAGTTCATCATACTACCACAGAGAGAGCGGGATGTCAAAAAAGAACACTTGCCTTTCTCATAGATTCTGCTATACTCAATCCACAAAAAAGATGTGGGCCCGTGGTGTAGCCTGGTTAACACGTCTCCTTGTCACGGAGAAGATCACCGGTTCGAATCCGGCCGGGCCCGCCAGAAATCATCCTGACAACAAGGGTGCTTTTTGTTTTAAAACTTCTTGTACCATATCAAGTGCCCCCTCACCACGCGGAAACCACTGAATTCTCGGGTCGCGTTTGAACCACGTCATTTGCCGTTTTGCGTACTGTCGCGTCTCCTGTTTTGTGAGCGTGACTGCCACGTCAAGAGAGAGCTCACCCCGGAGATGCATCCCGAGCTGCCGATACCCATGCCCAGACATGGACGGCAGCTCCCACCCATACTTCGCGCCAAGGCTGCGTACTTCATCCAAAAGTCCTGCCGCCATCATTTCGTCCACGCGACGATTGATCCGTTCATTCAATTCCAGACGCGGCCACTCGATCCCTATCTGGAATACTGGGAATGGTAGATTCCCCTTCTTTAGAAACGACGTAAATGGTTCCCCTGTCTTCATACAAACCTCGAGCGCACGAATGACGCGCCGAGGATTCTTTGACTGCACGACATCCTTCGCCGCGGGGTCACGTTTCAAGAGATCGAGATACAGCGCATCAATCCCGCGTGCGGCGATGCTCTGCGCGAGCGATGCACGCAATGTCTTGTCTTCCGGAATTTTCGGAATGTAAAGTTGATCAACGACCGCTTGGATATACAGCCCAGTACCTCCGACGATCACTGGAACCTTTCTGCGTGCATGAATATCGGCGATCACCCGCATCGCATCGCGTTGATAATCTGCAACCGAGTATGACTGGTCTGGATTAACAATATCAACGAGGTGGTGTGGGATGCCGTCGATGATAACCTCACCTCCGTCTCCTCTCCTAAAAGGCGAGGAGAGATACGGTTTCGCCGCGCCGATATTCAGCTCACGATAAATCTGCCGCGAGTCCGCGGAAATCACTTCGCCACCGATTTTTTGAGCAACCTCGATGCCGAGCGCAGTTTTTCCAGAAGCGGTGGGACCAAGGATGACGATCAACGACGGCTGCATAAAAACTCTAAATTCGAATGTCGAAATTCTAAACAATGTTCAAAATTCAAATGTTCAAATGTTTTGCCTGCCCGCCGAAGCGCGCGGAGGCGGGGATTTTGATCATTTGTGTTTGTTTCGGATTTAGAGTTTAGGGTTTATTGAACTATGACGATCGTCCCCACCGCTGCCCAGTCGTAGAGTTTTTTTGCGGGGCCGACGCCGAGACGGACACAACCATGGGACACGGGCGTACCAAGGTGGTTCGCTCCTTCTTTTTTTCCTCCCGGCCACTCCGGTAGCTCATGAATTCCATAGCCGCCAGCCTTAAACCCCATCCACCACGGCATCCAAAGTTTCGCCATGCTCGACCACGCTCGTTTATCCTTATTCAAAATCTTATGCACGCCATAGGGTGTCGGCGTTGCTTGCTTCCCCGTGGAAATCTTGAATGTTCCTAACTTTTTTTTGCCAAGATAGTACGAGAGTCGTTGCTTCTTAATCTCAATGACAATCTTTTTTAATGTTTGCTTTGGCGCCGGATCCAATGGACTAAATCCATTCTCAATCTCAAGTCGATCCGCATACCCATCACCATCCGTATCTGTCCGCCGTGGATCCGTACCAAGCACCTTTTCCTCTGCATCGGTGAGTCCGTCACGATCAAGATCGCGTGCTGTTTTCACCTCACCCTCCCCTCTCCTCAAAGGAGAGGGTTGGGGTGAGGTTTCCCGTGCGCCATGAGCAACTGCAGGTACGACGACAATGAATCCGAGTAAAAATAAGATAAAAAAATATTTCTTCATAGACAACCCCGCCCCATCGAATGACAGGGCGGGATTATTGTATCACACATTCCACGATTCGAACTACTGTGTAACTTCCTCGAGTGCTTCTTCCTCGGCCCCAAACTTCTCCTCTGCCGCACCCACCCATGCAATCGCCTGACTCGTCGTTACAGGCTGCTGCAATTGCGCTGGTGTTACCCGCACGCCAAGCTCACGCGTCATAAATGCTGCAAACTGCGCGCGATTCTGTCGAATACGGCTGGTAAGCTCAAGATCATGCGCGCCCACAATGAGGAGTGCGACATCCTGCCCAGTCACCGTCTTTGCCTTGAGGAGCCGCTTCTCGGTCGCTCCAGCAACTGCATCCGTATCATCAACTGCTGTTTCGAAGAATCGGACAAAGATCTTGCCCGTCACTTTCTGACCAAGTGGCACCTCGCCCTTCTTATTCAAGAAGACGTTGAGTGCGCCTTGTTCGCGGAGTGCGAGCGCTGCACTAAATATAGGGTGCTGCTCATCAATATTTTTTGCGGGAATCAATCCATCCTCAAACTTTTCCTGTCGTGCTTGCTGAAGATAGGTATTGATGGTTGTATTGAACGTACGAACATACGCCTCGAGTGTCTTTGGACTCTTGATTGCACCATCAGTAATCGTCGAGTTGAAGACATCGAGTTGTGCATGGACGAGCTCCCCGACACCTTCCGGGAAGACAAATTTTTCGAGCTGCTTCCGCATCACATCAATCGTCTGTCGCGCCGCAAGTGAAATGCCCGCTACCTCATCCAATGCATCACGCGTTTCACGGAGCCCTTGTACTTCAGTATGGACATTCACATTCGTCTCGAGCATTTGTGACCGGACATCGGCAGAATAGTTTTCGAGGTTCCCGACGACTGACCGCAGTGCGTCCGGCGATGCTTTATATGCCGCAAACATTGCGCGCATCTGCTCTGGCGATAAATTGGGCAATACTTGCTCAAGGGCAAATTGTCCAGAAGAATCCACTGCGACGCCCTTCACAAAATTCTTGTATTGCGCGTCTGCCGTTTTTCCAAGCGTTGTACGAATGTACGCTGGCGTTTTCACAGGTCCTGTCAATGTAACCGCGCAATTGCCGCCGCCGAGACCGAGGTCACAATAGAGCTGTTGGCCACGATCAAGCATCGCGAATGCATAATCTCCTGCGCCACGCTCGTCACCAGTACGCTCGATACGTCCTGCGTCAAAGAGCGCCTGGCCTTCTTCACGCAATCGCTCTACCTCTGCAATTTTGCTCTCGAATGACGTGACGTCCTCACCACGGGCGGCGCGCGTATCGATTGCTTTTTGCATTTCTGCAATGTACTTTGGCGCTTCTGCGAGATACGCCTTCACGCGACCAATGAATTCTCCCGTTCCTGCTGCGCGAAAGAGGCGCTCCACCGTCTGCCGCATAATTTCATCAAACGCATGCAGTTGTGGGAAGAGCACATTGAGCTCTTCAGCATTTTTTGATCGCAACGCGCGTTGCGCCTCTTGGAGCAACTGTTTGAGCTGTTCCTGGAGTGCGGCGAGCTCGTGTGTTGCGCTCCCTTTTTTCTGGAGATCCTTTATTTGATTGGCGAGCATCTGTTGCCGATCGGTCAAGACCTTTTTAAATTCCTGGTATCGCTGCTCGATATCCTCGGTTGGTAACGGCGGCGGAATCACGCGTCCACGCTTAAAGATAATGTCTTGCGTTTTGTCATCAGTTGCGCCAACCGTAATTTTGTAGAACTCCAAATCACGCGCCATCGCAGCCTGAGCAGCGGCGTGTGAAGGAAGCCCCGCGCTCAAATCATATGTCCCCGCAGGAAGATTGGTGAAGACAAATGCACCATCTTCCGTTGTTGTCTGGCTCTGCATCGCACTTGGCCCACGGCTATATTGCGTGAGGAAGACGGTGGTCTTCATTGGATAATCCGCGAGTGCATCACGATAGAGGACACGCCCACGGATCGTTGCGGTTCCTTTTTCTATTGGCGTTGGCGGAATCCCATCGCGTGGTGTCAACGTGAAATCCCTATAGTTACCACCCGCCGGTAATACGATATCTTCCTCAATTGGCGCAAAGTGCGCTTGCAGTGGCGGCGGGAACACGCTCATGTGATATTCCGCAACAGCAATATTTGAGAATACATACATTCCGAATACATCAGTATGCATATACCCAACTCCTGTGCCATCGCGCCTCTTCAATTGAACGGTCGCTCCGGCAAGTGGCGCATCATTTGCTTTCACTGTTCCTTTGACACTTGCGTCCCCTGAGGGAAGACCAATGCCTTGTTCACGCCGTTCCGCGAATGTAAAATCTTTCTTGAGCGTCACGCCTGCCGCAATACTCAGGTCCATGGGCAGAGGATCAGCGAGATCCGAGCGAAGTGGCGGTATTGCAAACCCAAGACGATATTTCCCTGGGGCAACTGCGGGGAAGAGGTAGATACCTTGATCATTCGTTCTTTGCGATGGCACAAACGTTGCAGAAAAATCCATTGGGCCGAGCCAGACATCCAATCCGCCAATCGCCTTCCCGGTATAATCACTAACGCGGCCGGTGACGATGCCTCCCTTCCCAGGAATAGGTGGGATGATGCTCATACGCGTGAAGACAATATTCTGTATCGTCGATTCTGACGCAGCCACGACGAGTGGATATGCTTCTTGTTCACGAGTAAACCCGGCGAGCGGCAACTCTGCCGAAAGCACATACCCCCCAGGGCGAACTGATGTGAATGCGAATGATCCGTCGTCTCCCGTCGATGCAGAATAGATTGATCCAGCAATTGCTGCAGCGCCATAGGTATATGTCGCTGCCTGTGGCCGGAGGTACACCGTTGTCCGCACCCCTGTTTCTTGTCCCGTCTTTGCATCACGCCCAATGACCTTCCCCTTCACGATCCCCGGTTTCTGTATTGGCTCCGGTATTGGCTCATTCGCGCAACGCTTTCCTGTTTCAAGAATGACAAGATTTTGATCAAAGAGACGCATTTTCTCAAGGAAACATTTATTCATGGCTGTCAATGTATGACCGTCGGATTTTTTTACGCAGAACCAATCTGCTTCATTGTCTGATGGAAGACACTGATCCCCAGGTGGAATCGTCGTTGATGTTATCGAAAATTGAAACGCACTCGATGCAGGCCCAGAACCAACGCTCACCGTCAGCGGATATGTTCCGGGTTGCGTTGGCATTGGCATTGCCATACAAACGATACCTCCTGGCGTTGCTGCCGGACACGGATCAAAGTACATGGGCACAAGGAATGTAATAACCCCGTTGTCAGCGACGAACCGACCAATGGTCCAGCTTCCCAGACGCACGGTATTCCCCGTTGCACCAAAACCGGAACCGTAGATCCGCACTTGTGTCCCGATCGGGCCGTACCCTGGTTCAAGGCGTTGAATGATCGGCGGTAACTGCGTTTGCTCCTGTGGGTAGTATTCATCATTATCATCTGGACCAAAACATGAAAAATCTTGAAGATCAATGCTTCCATCACCATCGTTATCAAGTCCATCCGAGCACTGTGTCTGCCCTGGAGGAGGTGTGCTCACGGTCGTAACCCCGGAGACTTCATCATATGGTGAACACTCATTGTTGCTATTGCATGCACGAATTGCAACATAATATGTCGTGAGAGACTTTAATCCGCTCAACACATGTGGAGTGGTAGTCGCGCGTGCATAGTCGGATACATCACTCCATACAGCAAATGCTTTTCCTTCTTTTTTCTTGATCTCATAGGATGCAACATTCGAATCCAGAATCCATGATACAGACATGGATGATGATGTAAAGTTCGATGTAGACACTCCAGTCGGCTTTCCTGGTATCACGCCCGGTGGTGGCGTCGTCCCACTCTTCTGCAAGACGACATCGCGTGTGATGGTTGTATTCTCGATAAGCGTCACGGCCGCATTCGTATACGGTGAAAGATCAGTGCGTACTCCTGGAGCAACGCCAAACGTATATACCCCTGCGGCAAGATTGGTAAATTCGACGAGACCAGTACTACTCGTGGGGCCGGACGTTCCCGGTGATCCACTCTTCTCAAGCCCAACGGTGGCCCCCGCAACAAATGCACCAGCGTAATCTTTCACGATCACGCGAAGGCCTGCAGTACCTCCACCGATCGGTGTGTTGGAGACAAGGACCAATCCAGAAACCGTCGTGACTTGTCCACTGATGAGCGTGGCAGCATTATTCGTGAGTGGCTGATAGTTCGGTGCACCAACTCCAAACGTATACGCGCCTGCAGCAATATTCAAAAATGAAAAATATCCATTCGCATCAGTAGTCCTATTTTCATAGACTAATCCAAGCGCTAAACCAATCGTTGCCCCTTGCACTGGCTGCCCACTCGCATTCTTCACTGTTCCTTGTAACCCTGCAGTGCCCGCCGGCAATGTACCACCCGGCGGAGTGCTGGTGCCTGCAGTCAAGAACGTCTGCATGGTAAACGCACTCCCATTTGTATTCGTTGCCTTGATGCCAAAGGTGTATTTTGTTCCTTTGCTGAGTCCAATCGCGGTGAGTGCTTGGCTTGTTGTAAGCGCGGTTCCCCCAGGAACTGGTGTTGCCGCTGCCCAATCCGTTACTTCGGCAAATGTCTCACCGATCTTATATCGAATACTCACCAAATACCCAGTCCCCATATTCACAGGCATTGCCACAGAAAGCGGGATCGTTGTCTCCGTCACTGGGCCGGTCAACGTGACCACTGGCAATGGTGTTCCTTGTGTTATTGTGCTCGCCGCGGTCGTTGCGAAAGTTGTGATGTACGGTGAAAACACTCCGGTGCTGGTCACGATCTTGACCGCAAAATCATACGTCGTTCCTGCAGTAAGCCCGGTTACTTTCAGCGGCTGTGCGGCAGCGGTCGTGGGAAACAACTGATACGCAAGACTTGGCCAATCAGTCGTCGTGCTAAAATCATATGCAGACCCGCCTGCAGCACGTGCCTTATACATAATGCGAAATTGATTCCCAGAATCAGATGCTGGTGTGACCGTAAAGCTCACGGAATCAGCGGTGACACTACTCGAAGAAAAAGTTGTTGGTGCACTCGGCACTATTGCCGTTGGCGTTTCCGCTCCAGAAACAACCGCAGAGCAGATGGTCGGACTCGCGCATGCGCGCAACCCGATGAAATACTGTATCCCTGTTGTTAATGAAGTAAGGGTATATGATCGATCCGTTGCCGCAATACTGTACGAATAACACAACGGGTAACTACAGGGATCATTCCAATTGGTAATCGAAAATGCAGTGCCTGATCGATATTTTAACTGGTACTCCGAAACGGTCTCGGTTCCGGTCGGGGCTCCCCATGATACCTTGAGTGATGTTGCAGTATCCTTTGCGACAACAACGCTTGTCGGCATGCTCGGTGGTAGTGGTTGTGTTGATTGCTCTGGAATAAGAAGACTCTTGATCGCGGTTGTCGCTTCACCTCGTGTTGGATCCCATGCCAAAACCTTAAAATAATACGTTGCTCCAGCAGTAAAAGAAGAGAGTGGGATGTCTGCCAGTCCCACAGACGATGTCGTAGCGGCGTGCGCGGCACTTGTTGATAACGGCACGGTCGGGTCTTGTGAATTGTAATACACCTGCACAGTACCATTTGATGCTGGGGCGCCGCTCGCATATCCCCACTGTACCCGCACCACCGAACCAACGATCGAGACGGATGTACCACTCGTGAATTCGAGTGGTGTGGTTTGTGCAAACGCGATATTGAGTGGCAGCGCAGAGATGACGAGGAGCCCGACAAGCCCCCAGATCATCCAACGCTCGAGCGTATTGGTATACGTCATAAAAAAGAAAAGAGGCGCTCAAAAAAGCGTCTCTTTTGCGTTAAAAGAATTGTTTAATTGATAGAAATAAACGAAAGAGTATCGAATCATGCTTAAGTGTCTATAAGTATAGCATGAATAATGGGCATGAGGCAATAAACGTACATCACCTGGAGATGTGGATTCCGAAATCTCCGGGTGATGTATCATTATCGTGTATCCTTCAACCGTGCAGCGAAGAAAATGCTCGAGAGCACGAAGATCCCGAGAATCAAGAAGAGTGTTTGGCGCTCAACGAAGAAAAGGAGTAGTGTTGCGATGAGTGGACCCATCATGTACGCAAGCGGACCAGTATTCCGAAAAAAACTCATGAGTTGCAAATCACGATAATCAATCTGCTTAAAAAAATATGTATCACGCATAATTTCGATAAGACTTGCGCCCACACGCGTTGCAAAGAGGATCCCTGCCCACACCAAAAAGTCTTTTGATTCTACAAAGAAGACTGCACTCGTTGCAATGCCCATGATCGCGAGTCCAGTGATCAACAATTCCTTCTCGCCCCATCTCCGGTCAGCAAGAATCCCTGCAGGATATTGCAAGAGAACAAAGGGCAGTAACATGATCGTAAAAATCTTTCCGATCTCCCATGGCTCAAATCCAAGCGAACTTAAGTGAAGCGGCATGTAAAAAACCATCCATGCATAGAAAAACTGAAGTACAAAAGCAACAATGAAGATATATGAAAGCGATCGGCGCTGGAGAATCATCCGGAGTGTTGTAAAAAAACGTACGGGGTGCCGGAGATGATCCGGAACATGTTGAAATGCATAGCGAAACACAAAAAAGACCGGGACGGTGAGGAGTGCCGCGAGCGCAAAGAGGAATGAGAATCCATACGTTTGAAAAAGTGCGAGTGCAAAGAATGGCGTAATCACCCACCCTGCATTCATGATCGTGAGATATCGCCCACGCACTTCACCCGTCACCGCATCGGAAGAATACACTTCGATAAAAAAATCAATGACAATCCAGAGGAGTGACAGCGATACGATATAGAGAATAAACGCGGGAAGCGCAAGCCACGGCACTGGCGGGAGTGTCGCAAGCAGCCCAAGACTCGCCACTGTCAACGACGTAAACAGAAGCGCAGTGTGCATCTTGCCGAATCGATTCACAATGCGTGCAAGGTTATCAAGAACAACGAGAGTTATTCCATATGCAATAAAAAAACCTAGCCCAGACCAACGCTCACCAATAAGTTGCACAAGATATTTCGACTCAAGATACGTGAGAAGCGCTGTTGTAATACTCAACACAAAAGAAACTGCGGAAAGCAGGCGCAGTTTGTGTTGATTCAAGTGTTCAGCAATATGGGGCATGCGTATCACTAACGAAAATACGAATACGATACGAATTTACGAATTCGTGAATTCGTATGTGATTCGTAATTCGTGAGTGATTTATTTTCTCTTCTCTATCTCCTTCGTCACACGCTCCACAAACTTCTTCACCATCATATCCTTTGTCTTCTGTTGACCACGGAGGCGGACAGCGAGTTTCGTGAGCTTCGCTTCCTTGTCGCCAATCACAAGCATGTAGGGCACCTTCTGCTTCTCTGCCTTGCGGATTTTGTAGCCGACGGTTTCGTTCGCGTCATCACAATGGACGCGAATACCGGCCTCGAGCAATAACTTCGTCAACTTCTTCGCCGACCGATCATGCTTTGTACTCACTGGGAGTACTTGAACCTGCACCGGCGCTAACCACGTGGGGAATGCACCGGCGTGATGTTCGATGAGTACAGAAACAAAACGCTCGATCGAACCCATGATGGCCGCATGGATCATGACAATACGTTCATTCTCACCTTTCTCATTCACGCACGTGAGATCAAAGCGTTCCGGCATGTTGATGTCGAGTTGGATTGTCGCGACCTGCCACTGCCGACCGATTGAATCGTGCGCCATAAAATCAACCTTTGGACCATAAAACGCTGCCTCACCTGGTGCTTCAGTAAATTGCTTTGCGCGCTCCGTTGCAATCGCACGAAGACTCCCCTCTGCCTCTTTCCAAAGCTCTGGCGTCCCAAGATATTTTTCAAAATGTTTGGGGTCGTGGAGTGAAAGCCGAACATCCAAAACAGAAAATCCAACTGCCTTATAAAACGCATCAATGATATCCCACACTTTCAAGAACTCATCCTTAATCTGACTTTGCCGGCAAAATACATGCGCATCGTCTTGCGTAATGCAGCGCACGCGCGAAAGACCAGAGAGTTCGCCCGTCTGTTCATCGCGATAGACCATTGTTGTTTCCGTATAGCGCTGCGGCATTTCACGATAGCTGTGCGGCTGGCGCTTAAAAATCTGGATGTGGTGCGGACAATTCATCGGCTTCATTGCAAATACATGTTCTTCGCGCGTTGTGATGCGGAAAAGTTCATTCTTAAACTTATCCCAATGCCCACTTTTCTCATACAGATCCTTTTTTGTGATATGCGGGATTGTCACGCGCTCATAGCCACGTGCCCGCCGTAATTCCCACACAAAATCATTAAGAAGATTACGGATGAGTGTCCCCCGTGGTGTCCAGAGTGGAAGTCCAGGCCCAACAAGATCAGAAAACGTGAAAAGATCAAGTTCAACCCCAAGTTTCCGATGATCACGTTTCTTCGCCTCCTCGAGCATCGTTAAATGCTTTTGCAAGTCTTCATCGGTAAAGAAAGCTGTTCCATAAATGCGGGTCAACATCTTTTTCTTTTCGTCCCCACGCCAATATGCGCCTGCGGTAGAGAGAAGTTTAAAATGCTTCATGTCCTCTTTTGGATTGTCTGAATGCCCACCACGACAAAGATCGAGAAAATTCCCCGGGTCGTTCACTGTAATCTTTTGCCCCTTCGTTGCAAAATCTTCAATAAGCTCGAGTTTATAAGGATTATTCGCAAACATCTTCCGTGCTTCCTCGACAGAAACCTCCCATTCCTTAAATGGTTTCCAGTGTTTTAGAATTTCACGCATGCGCTTCTCAAGTTTTGGGAAATCTTTTTCTGAAATTGTGTGCGTACCAAAATCAAAATCCTGATAAAACCCATCATCAATCGCAGGGCCAATCGCATTACATGTTCCTGGCCACAGTGATTTCGCTGCCGCAACCGTTAAGTGCGCGAGTGAATGACGAATCTGTTGCAGTTTTTGTTGCTGATCCTGCGTCATAAATAAAATCCGAGAGCTGCGAATAACCTCACCCGCGCCCTCTCCTACAATGAGAGGGTTGGGGTGAGGTCAATTTACATTAATTACTTACTCACGACAATACTGATGTGATCCTGCAAATACGGCGTGCGGGGCATAAAGAATGGGCGAATCTGCACGCGGACGCTCGCAACCCCCGGAAGATCGCGGAGTGATTTTTCGATGAGCCCGCGCGACTTCCCCACAAACTGATCAAGGGCAAGCGCAGGGCTTGCTTTGTCGACTGCGCTATACCCAATCGTATGCACGGTCAATGATGCGCGGCCCGTTTTTGTGTCGACCGCATCGAGTGTCGCATCAATCGTCAGTGGTAATGGAAGCAACGTAATACGATTGCCAATGGCCTCACTCAACTTCACTGCACCCACCTCCTCAAGATGTTCGAGGGGTACGCGCACGCGGGTAATCCGCACCTGCGCTTCCCCATGCACGACCGATGTTTTATCACCAACTTTCTCTTCTGTTTTTACGCGAAGCACGTCAACGCGATCAAAGAAAGAAACGCGTGCTTGCGCAGGATGCGCATCGGTAAATGTCTTCACTGCGTTCTCTTTCGCTGCGGCAACCGCCTGATCAAGATGATCTTGCCCGACAACTCCAATCATACGCAACCCTCCTTCCATGGGTTTTGACGACTCGGCATAAATGAGCTCTTGGAGTTGCGGGTTGAGCCCCGGGATCGTGAACCGCGTTGGTGTAAGATCTCCTTCTGCACCCGCGACATCTGCCTCAACTGGAGCCTCGACCGATCCCTTCGGAGGAACGTCAACACTCTTTGTTAAACGGAAGAGCACGCCGTTGTTCGTGAGCAGCCGCGTCTTCACGACCAATGGCTGCGCACGGCTCGATGTATTTTTAATCGTCACTTTTCCACGCGCCTTTCCTTCAACGCGCTCGGTCGTCGGAACTGAAATTTCTCCCGTGCCTGTCAAGAGTGCGGTATCGATGGCACCGGGAACCAGTGCACCGGCAACCTCCTCTCTCCCCTGCACGACAATCGCACGGAACGTTGTTTCTGCAGGGATGCGCGCGGGGACAATCGTAATCGTTGCGGTCCAATACGTCACGATGCCAATGATGAGAATAAAAAGGAATGTGAGACACAAAAATCCCACCGCAAGCCGCTTGTAGAGAAGAAATTTTGGGCTCGCCACTTCAGGCGACTGCTCTTTCTTTGGCATAATCCTCGTCTTTCGCTTGTAATGCTAATCGTAACTCTGCGTTTTCCGCTTGGACGCGCGCGAGTTCATCCTGAATATCAGCGTATTTTTGTTCGAGGCGCTCAACTTCCTCAACAGGAACTCCACGGAAAGTATTCAGGATGGCGGCATGAAATTGCTCTTGTTCCGTGCCCTTTGCCCATCGGAGACGCTCAAGTGTTTTTTGTTTTTTTGCGCGTTCGATCGCCCGTTCACGCATCACATCACCGGCAAGCACGTCAAGCGATCGCTGATAGCCATCCGCTGATTCCACGTAGTCATGGCCGTCGACGAGTGCCTCATATATCGAAATGCCTCCGCCACTGACCGTACCATGAAATGCAATATCTTCTGAAAACTGCAATCCCTTTCCCTCAATCTTTGCACGGATTGCAGAATCTTGTACATTGAGAATTCCTGCTGTCCTTTTTGCAAACGCCTCTTGCACCGCTGTAACTATAGAATGAATCTCTTTTTCAGTGCAAAAACGATCATTGAACGATACAAAAAAGCCAAATTCATCGCCGCCATCACGCGTCAGCGCCACATGTGCACCATCGTGTTCAATTTTTTCCTTTACATCGTTCATTGCTTTTCCAAATTCTGCCAGATATACATTCCCGAGCGCCATGGACCCAAGATCATTCACTGCTTTCAATCCATCAAGATCAAATTGAAAAAATGCGCTCCGTTTTGCGTACTCAATCGCTTCATTTTTCCCTTCTCCATGATCACCGCCCGCACGTACTATGCCAATCATTTCGTGAATCCGTAACTTGAGGTTCGCACGCGAGTATTTATCATTCATGAGTCCTTTAATATTCCCTTCGAAACCCTCGCGAATGAGGAGCGCCGTCTTGAGCTGCAAATCTGTTCTCGCTTTACCGGAAACCTCCGGTGGCAAATCATCAATGGTGCCACGTTCAAAATCAGCGAGCGCGTCTCGCATCGGGTCACTCAATGATCGGAGCACGCTCCGTTCTACACCTTCGCGTTGCCCACGCTCAGCGAGCGTCGCAAGTGCTGCTTCAGCACGCTCCGACTCAGATAACGTATCCCCAGCTTTTTTCTCTATTGTCGCGGTTGTCATAGTCCATTGAGCATACAATAATTGGTTAAAAAAAGAAAGGTCATTCACCGCACACGTTCCCAAGGAGAACTCGTAATTTTTTCTTAAGCTCATCGGATTGTTCGACATACAAACTCGTCGCAATGCGGCGTGTGTTCCCCCCCTCTTCCATATCAAGCACGACACGCGCCCGCCCCGGATGCCGTTCGAGCAATATCTTCAACTCCGGCAAACGATCGCGCTCTCTAGCTGCAACGGAAATAAGGAATATCTCATTCGTCGACACACGTGCTCCATTCGTCAACTCCTTCGCCTCATCGACAATAAATTTCGGCTCCCCCTCCTTTTCCGAATACGTTCCATGGCACACAAGGACAACATCCGGCCGCCAGAGCGCGGACGCTGCCTCGTACGTTCGTGGAAACACAATACCTTCCACCGATCCACTCTGATCTTCGAGCGTCACAAAAAGCATGGGGTCCCCTTTTTTTGTGATAATACGGCGCATTGTCATCACAATCGCGGCAATGGTCACCGTTGTGGTCGCTTTTGATTCTTTGAGCGCTGCAATGGTGGTTGTACCACTCGGGATGCGATCACGATACGTGTCGAGTGGATGCTCGGTAATATAGAGGCCAAGGAGTTCGCGCTCCCACGCGAGCGATTGCATGCGCGATACCGGCTCCACAGGATGCAACGTGAGCGCGGTCACACTTGATGCTGCGCCAGCAAACAAGCTTGTTTGCCCATTCGACGCCTCTCCAACCGCACGACGATTGAAAGAAAGGAGCGTCTCGATGTTGACAAGTAATTGATTTCGTTCTCCAAACCGATCGAGTGATCCAGAGCGAATGAGACTTTCGAGTGATTTTTTATTCAAATCTTTATGATGCACACGCGTCAACATATCTTGGAGCGACACGTATTGCCCCTTCGCTTTCCGCTCATGAATGAGTGCTTTTACCACGTTCTCTCCCATGTTTTTAATCGCGAGGAGCCCAAACCGAATCGTCGGTGTTGCCGCATCCTTCACCGCCGTGTATGTGGAGTAGCTTTCATTGATATCAGGCGGGAGTACGGTGATACCCATTGCGCGGCATTCGTTCACGAGCTTTGACGCACGATCAACATCGCCCTGCTCCGCAGTAAGAAGGGCAGTCATAAATTCGGTCGGATAGTTCGCCTTCAAATATGCCGTTTGATAGGCAAGGAGGGCATAACATGCGGCGTGCGCGCGGTTAAAACCATACCCAGCGAATGGTTCGATAAATTCAAAAATTTTAATCGCTGTTGACTCAGCGAGTCCATTTGCAATACATCCCTTCACAAATTTTTCTTTCTGTTCATTCAACAACTTCGCAATTTTTTTCCCAACCGCCTTGCGGAGGACGTCAGCTTCACCTAAGGTAAACCCGGCGAGATCGCGGGCAATTTGGAGCACTTGCTCCTGATACACCGCGACACCGTATGTTTTTTCAAGAATCGGTTTTAATTTTGGATGAATATAGGTCACCTTCTTTTTTCCGTGTTTCCCATTAATAAAATCGGGGATGAGTTCCATGGGGCCCGGGCGGTAGAGCGCGACCATGGCAATGATATCTTCAAGTGACGATGGTTTTAATAATTTCAAATACCGAGTCATGCCCGATGATTCAAGTTGAAATACCCCCGTGGTTAATCCGTCTTGGAGGAGTTTGAATGCGTTTGCGTCATCGAGCGGAATCGTATCAATGTTGATGTCAATGCCGTGCATCTTTTTTAAGATATCAATGCATGTTTCAATGAGCGTAAGATTGGTCAATCCAAGAAAATCCATTTTCAATAGTCCAAGATCTTCAACAGGGTGGAGCGAGTACTGTGAGATAATGGATTCGTCCGACGCACTCGCGTATTGGAGTGGGACGTATTCTTGGAGTGGTTCTGGGGTAATGACAACGCCACATGCATGCGTGGACGCATGCCGCGCAACGCCTTCAAGTTTTCGTGACGCATCGAGGAACTGCTTTACTTCGGGATCTGTCGCAACCATACTCTTCAATTCCGGCACTGTGTTCAATGCCTCGTCGAGCTCCATAAACATGGGGATCAGCTTCGCAATTTTATCGCATGTCGCATAGGATATGCCTAAAACGCGACCAACATCGCGAATTGCCGCACGTGCTGCCATGGTCCCAAACGTAATAATCTGCGCCACGTGATCACGGCCATATTTTTCTTCGACATAACGGAGCACTTCATCCCGCCGCGTGTCCGCAAAATCAAGATCAATATCTGGCATCGAGATACGTTCAGGATTCAAGAACCGCTCAAAAACAAGCTCGTACGCAAGCGGATCAAGATTCGTGATATTTAAAAGATACGACACGATCGACCCCGCCGCACTCCCACGCCCAGGCCCAACCACAATCCCATGATCTTTCGCCCAGTTCACAAAATCTTGGACAATTAAAAAATAGGAAGCAAACCCCGTTTTCGTGATCACTCCGAGTTCATAGTCGAGTCGCGCCTCCACTGCTGCTAGCTGCTGGCTGCTAGCTGCTAGCTGCGGATACCGCTTTGGAATCCCTTGTTCACACAACTCTCGTAAATATCCATCGACCGTCTTTCCTTCTGGTAACGCATAGCGCGGTAATGTGGTCTTCCCAAGTTCAATGGTTACATTGCATTTTTCAGCAACCGCAAGCGTATTTGCAATCACCTCCGGATGATCCGGAAATGCCGCGATCATCGCTTCGGGCGACGCAAGCGAGAAGTCTTCGTTCGCCATCGACATTCGATTTGGATCATCTTTTGTTTTCTTTGTTTGCAAACATAAAAGAATATCCTGCGCGTCCGCATCTTCGGGATGCAAATAATGGCTGTCGTACGTCGCGATGATCGGAACCTGCAAGCGCTTCCCTACTTCAAAAATCGTATTGTTCGCAGTGATACGCCCGGGGAGTCTGGGGTGCGGCTGTACTTCAAGATAATAATCGTCACCAAAGACCGCGCGATACTTCTCCGCGACTTTCATGGTCGCCTCAACGTCACCCGTCTCTGCTGCCTCGCCGACCTCGCCTGACTGACATGCAGAAAGCGCAATGAGCCCCTCGTGGTATCGCTGGAGGAGTTCAAGATCAATGCGAGGTTTATAATAAAATCCTTCAAGATGTGCAGCAGTTGTGAGTTTGATAAGATTTTTGTAGCCAGTGTTATTCTTTGCAAGGAGAATGAGATGAAACCGCTTCTCATCGATCTGCGCGCGTTTTTGTTGATGCCCGTGTGGAGCGACGTACATTTCTTCACCAATGATTGGTTTGATTCCTGCCTTCAGACATGCCTGATAAAATTCAATCGCGCCATACATCGCGCCATGATCGGTGAGTGCGAGTGCAGTCATGCCAAGTTCTTTCGCACGCGCGACAAGATCCGGGATCTTCGCAAGCCCGTCGAGGAGTGAGTAATGGGAGTGAGTATGCAAATGCACGAAGGACATATCTGGATCTCCTTCTCCTTCTAGGAGAAGGCTGGGATGAGGTTCTTGAATACTCCCATCATACCAACTTGTCATTCCCGCGCAAGACCAAAAACCCTCCCCTGAAGACTTGCCACGTACCGAGCACTGCTCTGGTACTGTGGTAAGGGGAGGCAAAGTGGGGTTATGATCGATCGTGCATAACTCCCCACACCCCTCTTACCTTAAGAGGGGGTCTCCTCCTCTTGAGACAAGAGGAGGTTGGGAGGAGTTATGAAAACCAGTTACAAAAATGCGTAATGACAATCAAAAATCCCTCAATTGTGCCCCAAACTTTTTTTCGAGTTCCTTAATCATCGCCTCCTGTACGACATCCACCTCCGCGATCGTGAGCGTTCGTTCAGGTGATTGATAGGTGACGTGAAACGCGAGACTCTTTTTATCCGCACCAATCTTTTCGCCTTCATAGAGATCAAAGAGTTCAACCGACGTGACGAGCGCTTGCTTCCGAAGCACGGCGTCAATCGCGGCGTACGTCACGGTCTTCGGCACAATAAACGCAAGGTCGCGGAGTACGGGCGGATACTTTGGCAACGGCGTATATCCATGCGTGGTCGTCGCAAGCGCAGTCAATTCCTCGAACCGTATCCGAAACAGCGCAACATCTTGCTTAAGATCAAAATTTTTGCGCGCTTTTTCCGTCAGCATGATCACCGAACCAAACTTCTCGTTGTCAATCATAATGCGCACGCTCCGGCGCGTATCTACCCATGGCGCAAACTCGTCTTCCATATACTCTGGAAAACTGATCCGCTGCGAAGCAATCCCCATGCCATGCAAAAATAATTCCACAGTACCTTTTGCCTCGCGAAATACGTCCGCGGATACGACTGCACCAGCGAGACGGAGAGGCTCATCAGGAAGTTTCCCCACACGCGGACGGAACATCCGCGCAAGTTCAAAAATGTGAATATGATCGCGATCATTTTGATTTGCGCTCACAATCTCAAGGAGTGCAGCAATCGGGCGTGGGCGGAGATATGCATGATCATCGGTGAGCGGATTCACAATGCGGATCGACTGCGCCGGATCAAGTCCAAGTTTTTGAATCGCTGCTTCGGATGTAAACGAATAGCTCATGGTTTCGGTATACCCTGCACCACGAAGCAGCTCTTTGACGCGACGCTCCCAGAAAAATATTTTTTTGTCGGTTGCATCTTGCGTCGCAAGTGGACCATCGGGGAGTTTCGATGGGAGATGGTGATAACCATAGAACCGCGCAATTTCTTCGACGAGATCTGCTTCAATGGTCACATCGTGATGGCGCCACCATGGCGCGGTCACGCGCCAGCTTCTTGCTCGTTGCTTCTTGCTCGTTGCTTCGATGTTAAAACCGAGTGCGGTGAGGTAGCGAACAACATCTTTCACCGAAAGGGTAATGCCAAGCATCCGTTCGATTGTTTTCGATTTCAAAATGATTCTTGTGATTCTGTGTTTCTGTGTTCGTGTGTCAACAAGTTTCGACGCCACCTGTCCTCCCGCAATCTCAAGTGTCAACTCCACCGCACGGGCAAGCGCAGGGAGCACGGATTCGTCCGACAAGCCTTTTTCAAAAAGATTCGATGCCTCGGAATGGAGATTCAATGCACGCGCCGTGTGACGGATAGAAACTGGATCAAAAACTGCGGATTCAAAAATAATTGTTTTTGTTTTTTCTGTTACACCGGTTGCTTCACCACCCATGACACCTGCGATCGCGAGTGAACGTTGCGCGTCCGCGACAACAAGCATGGATTCCGTAAGCGGATATATTCTTCCATCGAGTGCCTTCAACGACTCCCCTTTCTGCGCAGTTCGGACAATAATGTGTGATTCCGTGATTCCGTGATTCAATGATTCAGTGATCTTATCAGCATCAAACGCGTGCAACGGCTTCCCCTGCTCGAGCATGACGTAATTCGTAATGTCGACAATATTATTGATAGGACGAAGCCCAGCCATGAACAATCGCTTCTGTATCCACCATGGCGATGGGCCCACCTTCACGCCATCAATCGCAATCGCGGCAAACCGCGTGCATAACTTTTTAGCACGGATATCCACGGAAAGCGAGATCGGAACCTCACCCTTACTCCCTCTCCTAGTAGGAGAGGGTTGGGGAGAGGTAGGTAAGCTCAACTTCGCATTCAGAACAGCGGCGACCTCGCGTGCAACCCCAACAATCGACATGGCATCGGGCCGATTCGATGTCACCTCCACATCCATAAGCACATCATCCATGTCGAGTGCTTTGACGAGCGACATCCCCGGTCGAACTCCAGAGAACGGGTCTCTGGAATCCAGAGACCCGTTCTCTGTATATTGCAACCACGAGAGATCAATAATCCCTTTCGCGGCATCCGGATATTTTTCAAGTCCAATCTCATTCGCGGCACACATCATACCAAAACTTTCGATGCCACGGATTTTTGTCGCGGAAAGTGTGACCAAATCCCCTTCGCCATGCCAACGAACTCTTGCACCCGGCAACGCAACTGCAACAAGCATTCCTGCATGCACATTTGGCGCACCACAAACAATCTGCACTGTTTTACCACCAACATCAACCTGATTCAGAGAAAGCTTATCCGCATTTGGATGTTTTTCCGTCTTCACGACCTTCCCAATGACCATCTTGTCCATTTGCTTCGCAATGTGATACAGGCGTTCTGCGGACAACGCATGCAAACTCAACAACTCCGCCACTTTTTCCGGCGACTGTTTGATAGCAACAAACTCCTTCAACCAATTATACGAAACGAGAAGATTCATATTTTCTTTTGCGTCACTACATCAATCCGCCGCTCGAGTGTGTGTCGATTCGTAACGACGCCAACACGATACGTCTCTTCTGTCGGATGAATTCTCCCCTTTTGAATTGACTCCTCCGGATAGTACGCCTGCTGCCCAATCGCTTTAAATAAATTTTCAAAAATGTCATAGCCAAATGTCTTTTCATTCCATAAATAAAGGTCCAGATCGCGGATCACGAGTAATATCAAAACGACTGAACTGGAGATTAAGACCGTAACAATGTCGAAAAAAAGTTCTCCGGAGCGTACCCCATACAATGAAAAAATAACGAGCGCAGCGAGCGTACAAAGAACCATCCACTGAAAGAGTGAGAGTGTTTTTGTTCCGAGAACGGTGAGCTGCTGTCTTCCGATAATAATTCCCTGCATTGTCTCCTGAATATTTTCATGAATGTACTCGATGCCCTTTTTTGGTTGTAACGCATTCACCCACGCTCGCATTGGTTCGAATTCCGCTTGTGTTCCGCGCGCATAATCAATAATTTCAAAATCAAATGCACGACGAAGGTATGTATCAAGAAGTGCAGTAAATGCGGATACTGTTCTTGGCATATACAATGTGACGTATTGGTGTAAAACAATCCATGATGCTGTTTCATTCGCGAGCAAGCCCTTGAGTGTATTATAATCTGTCGCTGTCAGGAGAATATAAAACCCCGCGATGAACCCAAAGAGGAATGTGGTGATTGTTAAAATTGTACCTCCGATGTCCGGAGAAATAAAAGAATGCGGCGCGACAAAGAGAAGTGCGACAAAAAGAACGAGTGCAACATAGAAAACATGCGCAGTGCGAACAATCAACAGCTTGCTAAAATTGCTCGAGGAAGCGAAGATCATTTTTGTAAAGAATACGAATATCGTCGACTTTGAGACCGGACTTCATCATATACGAGCGCTCGACGCCGAAACCAAACGCAAACGCGGTGTACTTCTTTGGATCGACACCACCGGCCTTCAACACATTTGGATGCATCATGCCGCCGCCCGCAAGCTCAAGCCAGCCATTTTTACAGAGGCGACAATTTTTTCCTGTTCCGTTGCAGACATCGCACTGCACATCAACCTCCACACTTGGCTCAGTAAACCGGAAATGGAACGGGCGTAGTCGATATGTCCGTTTCGGGCCAAAAAATTCATGGATAAAATACTCGAAGACGCCTTTCAAATGTTGAAACGTCACATGCTCGTCCACATAGACGCCTTCAAATTGGTGAAACATCGGCACGTGTGAGACGTCCGATTGTCGGCGATAACATTTTGAGATATTGACCATGCGAATCGGCAGCTTTCCCTTTTCTAACTCCCGCACCTGCCCATTCGATGTGTGCGGCGTGAGTACTAATTTTTGTGATTCTGTGTTTCTGTGATTCGGTGATTCTATGAAATAGGTTTCCCACTCATCTCGTGCCGGATGATCCGCAGGCATATTCAGCGATTCAAAAGCATACCAATCCGTATCAACCTCTGGATGTCTTGCGCGATGAAATCCTATGCGGCTAAAAATATCTTCAATTTCCTGAATCGCCTGCGTCACCGGATGGAGGTGGCCTTGCGGTGGACGAACGCCGGGGAGCGTTGTATCAAATCCATCTCCTGGAGATGAACGTCCATCTCCAGGTGATGTGCGTTTCACTTCTATCGCTTGAGTAAGTTCCTGCTTCACGGCGTTCGCGATGGGCCCCACCTTTTTCTTCTCCTCAACCGAAAGAGTTCCAAGCTTTTCCATGAGCTGGGCAAGTTTCCCTTTTCTCCCTAAATACAAAATCTCCCACGCACGCAAAGCATCCGCATCGCGTGCGGAAGTAAGTGCAACAAGTGCCTCTTTTTTGAGTTGTTCAAACTGATGCTGCATGGTGGAATAGTATATCAGTTTGTTATAAATTTTGAAAATTGGATGAAGGTGAGGTGAAAAAATAAGGAGGCGGTCTGTCCTCAGCAACAGACCGCCCCAAAACCCATCCCATCGTCACGATACGGTCGGTGCCTCCTCACCGACTGTCGAAATTGGCTCGAAGACTTGGATCCCTGCCTCGCGCGCGAGGCGTTCGATCGCCATCGCACTCTCGGCGAGACGATCCGCTTGCATGCGCGCGGCCTCGACTTCTGCCCAAACGAGCCCGTCGCGTGTCTGCCCGTACCGGACGTTCAGCTGACGAGCGTGCGCGCGTGCCTCTTCGAGATACCAGCGATAGTTCGCGAGTATCTCGTTCACGCGTCGCGTGCATGCGTCGCGCCCGTCTTCTCCGGGCAGCGCAAGGCGAAACCCGAACGCATCACGAAACCGCTGCCGCAACTCCTGGTTCTCCTTCCGCTTCTTCCACCATTGCCACATAGACAACCTCCTCTCTGTGTTACCGCGAATGCACGCACAGTTATTCCGACGCCCGAATGTAGCACAGGCGCGGCACATTGTCAACCGTACAAGAATCATATACCATGAAAGAATCGTGAAACACAAGACATAGAGCATGTAACAAATCGTTATGTGTTATGTGTTATGTGTTATGTGTACATGCGCATCTTCTCCGGCATTCAGCCGACAAACATCCTCCACCTCGGGAACTATCTCGGGGCGATTCAAAATTGGGTTCGACTGCAAGAAACACACGAGGCGCTCTATTGTATTGTTGATCTGCATGCAATCACCGTGCGTCAAAAGCCAGAGGAGCTCGCACAAAACACGCGACGTGTTGCCGAACTCTATCTCGCATGCGGGCTTGATCCGGAGCGAGTGACGATCTTCGTGCAATCACACGTCCGCGAGCACACCGAGCTTGCGTGGATTCTGAACACGGTCACAAAAATGGGTGAACTCGAACGTATGACACAGTTCAAAGATAAGGCGACACAGCACAGCGAGAATATCAACGCCGGGCTCTTCACCTACCCTGTGCTCATGGCCGCGGATATTCTCCTCTACGGAACCGAGGGAGTTCCGGTGGGTGACGACCAAAAACAACATGTTGAGCTCGCGCGCAACATTGCCGAGCGCTTTAACAAATGGTTTGGAGAAACACTTGTGATCCCAAAACCGCTCATTCAAGAAGAAGGCGCGCGCATCATGGGGCTTGATGATCCCACAAAAAAAATGTCGAAGAGTGCACCTACGCCGAACAACTACATCGCACTCACTGATGATGCGGAGACAGTGCGCTCGAAATTAAAACGCGCGGTCACGGATTCCGGAACCGAAATTGTTTCTGGTGCTACGAAACCAGCACTCACCAACCTCCTCACCATTTACGCGCTCCTCCGGAATACGACGGTGAAAGCGGCGGAAAGTCATTTTGAAGGAAAGGGATATGCCGCGTTCAAGAGTGAGCTTGCAGATACTGTTGTAGATTTTTTGATGCCACTGCAAGAACGGCTCAAGAAAATCGAAGCAAATCCAAAAACGATAGAAAAGATTTTGAAAAAGGGTGCAAAGGATGCTGTGAAGATCGCTGCAGCAACAATGGAAAAAGTCCGGGAACGAGTTGGGTTGTTGGCGATATAATACACAACAGCCCCTTCTCCTTCTAGGAGAAGGTTGGGATGAGGTTCTCTGCTATGCGTTATCACTACGCGAAGAAAGCACGCGAGAACGCACAAATACTTCGAAAGAATCTAACCGATGCGGAGCGCGTTCTTTGGAAAAGACTTCGCTCACGACAACTTGCCGGTTACAAATTCCGACGGCAATTCCCCATCGATTCCTACATACTCGATTTCTATTGTCCCGAACATCGTATTGCAATCGAACTTGATGGGAGTCAGCATATTGAAGAGCAACATGCACACGACGAAAAAAGATTACACGTGCTTCAACAATCGAACATACGAGTACTTCGTTTCTGGAATAATGACGTATTGAATAATATCGATGGAGTGCTTCAAGAGATCGTGAACACCGTGAACCTCACCCTCCCCCTCTCCTAGAAGGAGAGGGAAATCCCCTTCTCATTCTAGGAGAAGGTTGGGATGAGGTTGACAATGAAATAATTCAGGCCTGGTTCCGCCCCCGCGAAACCAGGCCTTTTCGAAATTGGACGTTGCGTCAGAGGCGACCAGAGCCACTGGTGCTCCAGCTGCAGGGATCACCTCCCTCGTCGCTGTCGTGAGCACTACCCTCGACAGCGGTATTGACCCCTTGAACAGGAACACCGGCTTCTCCTCCGCTGCCCTGGAGATTCCCCTGGAGCGCTTCCTCGGAGACACACGAGACGCAACCATTCCCGCAGCACTGTGCTGCTTCGCCGCGCTCTTCCTCCGCCTGCACGCGCGCCGGGTCCTCCCCACCCGCGCCGTGCTGCGCCGCGACTGCGCGATGCGCCGCAAGCACCTGGTCTTCAGCAGTACTTACGGCAGGATCCTCGATCGCTTCGGCGTAACCGGTCTGCCCTTCCGCTGGCGTACCATCGGAGCTGACGGCCCCGTCGGGCGTCAACGGCTCGTTCGTCAACCCGTGTGTGCCCTGAACGTCTTCCACCGCAGCGCCCGAACTGCGCGCGGGCGCGAAGATCCCGCCCTGCTCCCCCGGGAGCTGTCGCTCCTCATCAAGCGCATCGACGAGATCGACAATGTCCATCATGAGACGCACGAGCGCGCTCTTGCGCCAGCGTGCCCGGGTCTTCTTGTTCCTGCGACCAGCGGTTCGAAGCTGCGACACAGTCGGCACGCGACCTGCAGCCGCGAGGAGCTGGTACGCGCGGAACCACTTCCGAGTTCGTCGATCGTTCTGAGACAGCTTCGCTGCCTCATCCGCGGCGACGAGGAGTTCCCGCTGGCACTGCGTGCACTGACTCACGTGGAACTCCACCGCGCTCGGTTTGAAGTGCGACCCTCGAACGTACGAATCGAGGCCGCTCCTCAAACAGTGAAACTCAGTCCTTACACCACGTTTTCCCATTGTCCCTGCTCCTCCATTAAAATCCCCCCAGCCAATCCAGAGGGAACAGGAGTGAGAATAGCGAGAAAGCAATGGGGTGTCAATAACTCACCATTGCGACGTCGACAAGAACACCGTACACTACAGCAATTGTATTGGACGTATTGGACGTTGACAATGTCATCCACAAAACCCGAGAGGAGGCTCGCCATGGCGAAACAGCAATGCTGTGCGTACTGCCGCGAGTCTCCGCGCGGTATGCATTTCGGCGATGACCGTTTTTGTCGCCGCTGTACCATGAAGATGCGATGGTTTCTTTTCAAAAACCGTCACCTCCCACCGGAGGACCTCGCGCTCATCTTCACGATGCTCGTCGACATCTTCCAACGGTACATGACACTCTGCTCCGATGCGCTCGCGCGAGTGCAAAAGAGTGCGAACAACGAAACCGAGTGGCCGGAGATTGATGAAAGTGGCGTCACCCTCGATCCACGCGAAGAGGAGGAGCCCGGAGACGAGGAGATGCTTGAGGGCGACATGTTCGCGACCGAGGAAGAAGCGTTCGCAAATGCGAAAGAGCGTTTCGCGCGAGAGCTCCCAACGATGCTTGCCGCCGAACGCGAACGTCTTGCCGCCGGTGGTCGGCGAAGGACAAGACTCACCTTCATCTCATTCAAGGAGGAATCGACATGTCAAGAATCTGACTCCGCGCCCGAGGAGTCGGACTCCCCTGGCGCACCGGCTGAACCAGATGGCGACGAGCGGCCGACGGCTGGGGAGGAACCAATGGGTACTATGGGAGTGCTGCAGACCTGTGAGGCCTGCTCATTCATCCAGTTCCGACCGAAGAATAGGAGCGACACAACCTGCCCGTACTGTGTGATTGTACGGGGGTTCGTTCCGCAGAGCGACGTCGGGCCGACGATACGACAGATCCATGCCGTATTCCTTATGCTCAAGGTAACGCTCGACAAGTGGGAGGCGAACATCCTTCGCATCTGCCAGGAAGCAGAACACCAACAGTGCTCACCAGTGAACGTGCTCATGGAGCGCGTCTTCCCGCATTGGCGAAAGGAGTATCTTGTCCAAGCACGGACACAGATACTCCCCGAGGGAACGGATGCAACGAAGTACGCGCGTCATGGCTGGGACATTTGGAAGGGGCTTGGCGCCGAAGTTAATTTCACGGATGGTGATGCATGGAGAGTGCTCTTCATCGATCTGCTCAAGGTGATGAAGGCTGATGCAACTGCACGCGAAGAAGCGCGCGCAGCAGAAGCGGCCCGACAAGCCGCACGTGAAGAGGCCGAACGAATTGCAACAGAGCAGGCAGAAGCAGAGGCGCGCGCAGCAACACAAAGAGCAGAAGAGGCCGCACGCGCCGAAGCTGAAGCGCAAGAAGCCGCAGCGAGAGAAGAAGCCGCGCGTCTCGCAGAGTCCCAGATACCTGAACCAGAGCCGGAATCAATCCCCGAGCCAACACCGACTCCGGCACCGGAACCAATCCCCGAACCAGAGCCAGTGGCGGAACCGGAACAACAAGCACATCCACTCGATACAATCCCGCTGCCAGCACGACGTGAAAGCACGTCGGGAGAGGGGGGAGTCTGGCTCGCAAACCAGATCAGCCGTCAATACCCCGGGCTCACTACCGACCAGAGGAAGTGGCTACTCGCAGTACGTGTTGAGCGAAAGAAGGTCATTGCGCGGGAAGATCCCCGGCGCAACCCACGTGATGTTGGTAGCCAATTTAATAGGGAGATCGCGTATTGGGTACGACGAATCGTGGCCGCAAATGGTCACACATGATCGAAGGAGGAAGAATTAAAAAAAATGGGGCCCGTCTGGCAACTGCTGGACGGGTCTCTTTAATTTCTGCAACAATCTCATCGCTCGCTCCTCTCCTCATAGAAGAGGCGGGGTGAGGTTCAGGATATCTGTACTCGTTTCGCCTGAATCGACTTTCCAAAAAACTGACTCCCAAGTTCATTGAAACGCTGCGAAGTATCAGTGGTACAGAATCGGGTATTCCCCTTCTTTGTGAGTTTATTTTCAATCTCAGGGTGTCGCGAAAGATAATCCGCCAAACTCGCCGCAACGATTGGCCCGGGATCTAAAACTTTGCATTGCTTCCCCATCTTCGCCACAAACTCGTTCAGCAAAATCGGGTAGTGCGTACAGCCGAGAATGAGCGTATCGAGCTGCTTCAATCGGAGCGGATGGAGATACGTCCGAAGAATCCGTTTTGTTTCCGATTTTTTTGCCCAGCCTTCTTCTATCAATGGCACAAGCAACGGACATGCGGTTTCAAACACGGTCACGTCGGGGTTCAGCTTTTTCAATTCACGTTCATACGCGTGTGATGCAATCGTCGCACGAGTTCCGACAACTCCCACGCGCCCCGTTGTCACTGCAACCGCCGCTTCCGCGATTGGACGAATGACGCCGAGGACACGACGATGACGCAAAACCTCACCCTCCCCTCTCCTATGAGGAGAGGGATCTTTGTATTGAGGAAGCCATTCCTGTTGAATCTTTCGAAGAGCTTCTGCTGATGCGGTATTACATGCGAGGACGACGAGCTCGCAACCTTGTTTAAAAAGCCAATCAACAGCTTCCACCGTAAATTGATAGATCGTCTCCGGTGATCGATTGCCGTACGGCGCCCGTGCATTATCGCCAAGATAAATATAATCATACTGCGGAAGTTTCGCCGCAATATGTTTAAAAACCGTAAGGCCACCAAATCCGGAATCAAAAATGCCGATCATAGATCGCTAGAAATTAAAAAATTCCTCAACGACGGCAGCAGGATACTGTGATACTGGGATATTTTTTTATTTTAGTATCCCAATCTCTCAATATCCTATTCCCCCTTTGTATCCGAAAACTTCTGCTTGATGATGTTTACCTTATTCCCTACCTCAGCGAGTTGTTTCTTCAAAAATACCGCGAGTTCGAGACCGCGCTCGAACTCTTTCAACCCCTTATCAAGATCAATATCACCAGCTTCAAAAGAAGCCGTTATTTTTTCGAGCTCCTCAAATGCGGATTGAAATGATTGTTTTTGTTTTTTCATAATCACCCTCCTCTCCTTTTAGGAGAGGATTGAGGTGAGGTTTCCAATCCAACGAACAACCTCACCCTAACCCTCTCCTACGAGGAGAGGGAATTTTTAGATAGTATCGACCACCGCCTTAAACTCCCCGTCTGCCAATGTTGTTTTCACGTGATCGCCTGCATGTATGTTTTTGACCGCGCGAAGTGTTTTTCCTTGAAACATCGTGATCGAATACCCGCGGGCGAGGACTGCTTTTGGTGAGAGCACGTTCAAAAGTTGCGTGGCATGCTCGAGACGGCTCCGAAATCGCTCGATCCATTGATGAGCACCACGCGTGAGTGCAGTGACAAGCGTATTACTCCGTTCGCGAATCGATCCGGTGATTGCATCTTCGATGGTATCAACCATCGTGTCGATTTGATACAGAATATCACGTCTATCCGGAACCACCAACTCTGCTGCGTTCGAGGGCGTCGCCGCACGGACGTCGGCCACAAGATCCGCAAGTGTGACGTCGCGCTCATGTCCAACACCGACAACCACTGGAACCGTGGAAGCAAAAATAGCTCGCGCGACTTCTTCCGCGTTAAATGCCTGGAGATCTTCGAGTGATCCGCCCCCACGCGTCACGATCACCACATCTGGCCGATATACGAGACCCGTTCTCCGGATTACAGAGAACGGGTCTCCGTAAGTTGGGAGCTGACTAAACCATTTGATCGCTGCAACGATTTCCGAAATCGCACCGACGCCCTGCACGGGCACATGCGCGAGAATAATCTCGAGTCCCTGCCAGCGATTATTCAAAATCCGAAGGACATCGGTATACGCCGCTGCGTCTTCCGACGTGACGAGTCCAATGACTCGCGGGAATCGCGGCAATGCGCGCTTTCGTTCTGGCGCGAAGAGGCCTTCCTTCTCCAATTTTGTTTTTAATATTTGAAACGCACGTTGCAGTGCGCCGGCACCGACGAGCTCCACTTCCATGACGCGTACATGAAATTGCCCCCGCGATGTGAAAAGTTTTGGCGTGCCTGTTACCTTCACCTCCATGCCGTCCTCGAGCGGCTGGTGCAAATCCCACACCATCATAAAGCAAAGCACCTGTGCAGTCGCATCTTTCAATGTAAAGTAGACGAGCTTTTCTTTAGCGACACGAAAATCCACAACCTCGCCTTGGATCGCCACCACCCCAAGCCCTTGCTCGAGGTAGTCACTCACCGCATGTGTGAATTCGGAAACCGTAAGAATCTTTTGATCCATAGTCATGCAACATATAACCTGTAACCTGTAACACCTGTTACATGTTGCGTGTTACATGCTACAAAGACGATGCCTTGACTCCGATAGTCTTTCATGATAGCGTAGGCGAGAGATGGAGACAAACGGATAGGTCTTCAACCAACACGAACCCCATGGAGGAAATAGACATGTCCGACGGAAAATTCTCGTTAAGTTTCATTCGGGGATTGCTCCGCATGACCCCGAGGGAGGCGGCGGAGACCCCTGCACCTGTCGCGCTCCCGTACTTCCTGCGGCCAGGAATGGGGGGCACGACGATCGCACATCCATCGGCACACGAGGTGATCCAGGCCGTGCTCGCTGGAGGCGACGTGCGCATCAGACTCAACTACCCTGACAAGAATATCGTCGGGGTATGGACGGTCAATCCGGATCACTGCGAATTCGATGACCATGGGAAGGTCATCGTCTTCCGTAACGGCAAGCGGCTCTTCAGTGTGCCAGTGGAAGGGATGGGCTCGTGCGAACCAGGCGCCTACGCACACACGCTCTTCGAGCTCCCTGCCGACGGCAGTGGCACCCCACTTTCCAAGCAGGGGTACCGCTGCTTCCACTCGAGCAAGCAGATCGACGAGAAAACGGGGGAGGAATACCGGCGGCGCATCATCCTCGTTTTTCCGAATACGGGGCTCCCACGCGTCCCACGCGACGCGTGAAACAAAGATACGAAGAGGCTCGCCTGGCACATGCTGGGCGAGCCTCGAATTTATTCTTCGAGCATTGTCGAGAAGTATCCCATGTCATCCTGAGCGAGCAGAGCGAGTCGAAGGATCTACTAAAAACTTCCTCATCAACTCCTCAATCTTCTGTTCCTGCTCCTTCTCGTCAGATACGGCAACACGAATCCGCGCCTTTTCCCGGCGCAGATACACGCGGACACTTTTTGCGAGTCGTGGCTTATGTGGCATAAAAATCAATGCTGTTGAGATTAAGTTCGTATAACCATAGCAGAGTACCTTATTTTAAGCAATAACACGGAAATACTTGACATCGACACTTGACGTGGGGCCAGAAAAACAGTATAGTCACTGGTCATCGAGAACCGTCTCGATGCTTTCAAAACCGGAGGAATGATGCGGAAAATTTTGTTGAGTAGAGCGTGCATCATGGGAATGTTCCTAACCATGATGCTGGTCGGGATCCTGGGGATTCCTGCCATGGTGTGGGATACCCTTGCGTATTTCCACATCGTGGAACCGCACCCCCTGGTTCAACCCATCATTTACTTTACGATCGTGGTCACGGTCGTGGGGTTCATGTGGATGCTCTGGGTGATCAACCAGCCGCGGCCACAGGACAATGGAACACAGAAGGTGTAACACTGCCTTCTCTCGAAAGCCAGTGGAGTGGTCCGCCAACGCGCGGGACCTTCCACTGGCTTTTCAATTTATTAAAAAGACAAGGCGTGCATCCCCCAATGCACGCCTGTTCCTGCCGTTTCGGCAGGACTACCTAAGAAAAGGCCGACTCGAGACCGCATTCCTTGTAGAACGTGGTCACTTCCAGTCCGATGCCTAAATACGCATCCACGATGACCGCGCGACGAGGAGCCTCGTCAACGAAGCCGTAGCGCTGCGGGACGAGCAGGACGATGTTTCCTACCTGAGGGCTGTGGTCCACCCTGGCTTCCCACCCTATCCGGGCACACTCCTTGACGAGTTCCTGTGGAATGACTGGTGTAGTGTCCTTGAGCCCACGGAACCCGATTTCCACACGTGGAGCCACGCGCGATTCGTAGAACGCGGGGCGCGTGCACCCTACATACTCCACCAGAATTAAACCAGGAAAGAGCGTCCGAATATCCTCCTCGGACGGCACATGTTCCCCTTTCGGAATGAGCCGTGCGAACACCTTGCCATCCGCCTGCACATCCCCTTGCTCAAACCGGCAATACGTTGCCTCTGCGATCAGTTGCTCCCCGTGCATGCCGATCGCACGCGCAAGCACTGCATGCCGCATCGTCACCTTTACATACCGCTCCGCGATCTTCCTGCTCATGACTCTCCTCCGTGTGGTTTGTGTTCGATCTGGTGTTTGTCTCGCAAAACAATATCACGCGCATTGAAAAAAGACAAGGGGCGTGGTAGGATAGACGACATTTGACACGTGACACATGACACTTGACCGATTGGTCACATGTTTGATGCCAGCTGTCAGGTGTTATATGTATGTCTCTCCACGTCGCGATCGTTGGACTCCCCAACGTCGGAAAATCAACGCTGTTTAAGGCGCTGACAAAAAAGCAGGTGGACATCGCGAACTATCCCTTTTGCACGATTGACCCAAATGTCGGCGTCGTCACCGTGCCGGATAACCGCCTTGATGCGCTCGCAAAAGTTTCGCAGTCGGCAAAAATAATTCCGGCGACGATTGAATTTGTTGATATCGCCGGACTTGTTCAAGGCGCACACAAAGGCGAGGGGCTTGGCAATAAATTCCTCGCAAACATCCGCGAGTGCGATGCAATCGCACACGTCGTCCGCGCCTTCACCGACAAAGACATTATCCATGTCTCTGGTGCCGTCAATCCAGAATCCGATGCAGAGATCATCATGCTCGAGCTCATCATGGCTGACCTCGCAACAATGGAAAAACGGCGCGAGGCGATCAGTGGAAAAGCAAAAGCGGGTTTAGAAGATGCACAAAATGAATTCGCTGCGATTGAAAAAGTGCTCGCAGCACTCCGTGAAGGAAAACGTGCAGCAACAGTCGCGCTCGATGAAGAAGAAACAACACTCATCCGCGGATTCCAACTCCTCACAATGAAACCGGTGCTCACGGTGCTCAATGTGGATGAGGGCAAGGTAGCTCCTCAACAGGGCTCGGAGACGAATACTGTCGTCATCTCTGCAAAAATTGAGGCAGAACTTTCAGAACTCGCGCCCGAGGAGGCGGCGACCTATCTCAAAGAACTGGGCTGGAACGAAAGCGGGCTTGATCGCCTCATCAAAAAAAGCTACGAGCTCCTCCATCTCATCACCTACTTCACGAGTGGCCCAGAGGAAACGCGCGCGTGGACGATCGTCGAGGGAACAAAAGCGCCGCAGGCGGCCGGCGTCATTCACACTGATTTTGAAAAAGGATTTATTCGTGCAGAAACAATGTTTTGGAAGGATCTCATCGATTGCGGGAGTGAATCAGCCGCACGCGAAAAAGGATTATTGCGCCTTGAAGGAAAAGAGTATGTGGTGAAAGACGGTGACGTGATGCATTTCAGATTCTCCGTATAAATCATCACCTGGAGATGTATATCTACATCTCCAGGTGATGTAAAAAAATAATAGAGCCTGCTCCCCCGTGAAGCAGGCTCTTTTGATCCCCCGTTGGTGCGGCGTCATTTTCCGGCGGAGCCGGACCCGGCTTCGCCGGGCGGAGCCTCCGCTCCGACAGACGCACTGCTCCCGCCGTCCGGTGGCGAACGGAGAACATCATCACGCCGATTGCGCGCTCGCTCGGCCTCCGCCTCGAGCATATTCGAAAGTGCGGTATACGTGGGATTCAATCCCTCTCGCCATTCGCGCTCGACGTCGCCAAGCGCTTTGGCGTACCGAGAAAACCACTCGTAGACAATCTGCACATTTCGTGGCAGGCGTTCTGGATCGATTGTCCGCACAGGATCGAGAACAAGCGTTCCGTGATACGAGAGGCGGCTTTGCTGGTACTCCTCGTGCGCCGCAAGCGCGCGGAGATCCTCGATCGAATCGTCGATCGCAACGCGCATGAGCGCAGTCTGCGATGCAAGTCGCCCGCCCCATTGAAGCACCGCACGCGATTCGGCGGTTTCATTCGTGAACCGGACCCCATCGCGATACCCGCCGAGCGCTGCGTACGCCTGTTCAATACGCGTCCGAAGCTCTTCGTGTCGTCGGATACATTGCTCGACGATCCGCTTGTTCTCTCGAATCCGCAGCGTCGCATTCGGCTGCCACGCGGGCGGCGCAGCAGGTTCCTCCGCACGCTGCTCTTCTCGCTGCTCCGCCACTCCGGACTCCTTGATCACCGGCTCCTCAACCGGCAGTTGCACGTTCTCCGTGTTCGCCCCCATCGCGGTCGATCCCGTCTGCGCAAGCTGTTGATCGACACTCGTCCGCCAGCGAATTCCCGAGACGAGCACCACGATGGAGATGACGGAGAACGCAGCAAGGAAACCCACAACCCACACTGTACCGATCACCCACCCACGACGTCCCTGTTCCATTACCCGACTCCCTTCACCATGGTGTGTGTTTCTGCTTGTCCAGATCGACCTCGAAATTTGGCTTCGCCTGTTTCAGAGCTTTCGATGTAAGATGCACGAGATCCCGTACGGTGAGGTTAAACTCATCGTCTATCGCCATCTCCATCATCCTGTAAAATACCGCGATCTCGTCTCCCTTCTTAAATCGAAAGATGTACGTATGTCCCTCTTTCCGAATCGTCACGGATCGATTAAACGGTTCGTCGGCCATACCGACTCCAATCATTGTGAAAGACCAAGGAATATCCTGTATACAAAAAACACTGTACCCCGTTAAAGGCTACGTGTCAACCAACCAAATCAAATTGTAGCCGACGGCTTCAGCCGGCGCACATCGACGCAACCTAAAGGTTGCGGCTACCCCCTCATAATCGTCTCAAACACAGCCGCGAGCACTTCGCGGTCGTCGTCGAACATGGTGGGCTCACGAAAGAGATATGATCGACTCGCGTCTTTGTATTGCGAAAATTTTCGAATGGTCTCAAAATGCTCCTGCAACACCCGATGAAATTCCGACACCTCGGGAGTTGGCTTCAATAGATTCGCGCTGCGGCCATCAATACCACCAATCCAGTAAAATGTATAAAACGGAGACTTTGATGTCACGGTGAGCGACGATCGGCTTGAAATACGCCGAAGCTCAAGCACGCGCTCAACGCCGAGCCCAGTTTCTTCTTTCAACTCGCGTGCAACTGCAGCAACTTCATCCTCACCTTCCTCAATATCCCCATGCGCCGTCGGCTGCAACAGCCCCGGATATGATTGATTCTCCCGCCGCCGCGACAACACAACCTCGTGTGTTTTTGGAAGATAGAGAAAGAGAGAAATAGTCTTTCGGACCATACGGCGTCACGAAAGAACCGATGAACGAATGAACAAAATCTGTTCCTACGTTCATGAGTTCTTTAGTTCTTACGTTCAAAAATTCCAATTTCCCTCCACACCTTCTGCCCAGGGCGACCGTAGAGGAATGTCTGTTCGAGTTTCCATGTAATCTTCGGTAGTACAAACGTCGAGAGTGCGGTTGGCGGGGTAGTTTGAAATACAGGGAAGATAAAAACGACGCGCCCTCCTGGTTTCACGATCCGTGAAAAAATTTCAAATGCATCAACATACAATTGCGTGAGCTCTTGGAGTACAGGCTTCAATTTATCTTCTGTGGGAATTGCACGCAATGCAGGGCCAAGATAAGGTTCAGTGACAATGGCATCAATGGAAGATGGCGATACGTAATCTCCCAGTTTCCTAATATCTGATTGAAAAACTTGAAAACTGGGATACTGGGATACTGGGAAATTATTTCTTAACCACGTAAGGTTTTTTTTTGCATCTTTAATTGCCGACGGGGATTTATCTGACCCGATCACAGTATACCCCAGAAGCAGTGCTTCTTGAAGAATGGTCCCACTCCCGCAGAAGGGATCGAGAATAACCACATCTCCCCCTCTCCTTGTAGGAGAGGGTCGGGGTGAGGTTGCCGTGAGATTCACCATCATCTTTGCCACCTTCGGCGGGAGCATGCCCGATCGCGCATCAGAAACAGGGCGCCCAAAATCCCGTGCACCATACTCTTCAAATGCTTGCACCGCAGTTGTCGCCCCAACGAACACACGATCGCGTGTGACTATGAAAACAAACTCTGCGCCGTGCTCGAGGAGATGCTCCTTCGTAACGATGACCGATGAGAGCACGCGTTCCTTTGACGTCACAAACCGTACCGAGACTCCTTGCTGCTGCAATGCCTGCTTCGTCATCATCCCCACACGCTGACCCAATGCCCTATACGTATCCACCTGCACTCCTTGTTCCCCTTTGTAGACACTCACGCCAAACTGTACCCTCCGCGCATCATCCGAGCGATGCAAAAGAGTGATGAACGACTTTTGATCCGATCGGATCAAAAGTCGGACGGTTGTGGTCGTGATGATTGTACCTATTTTGATAACGCCGCCGAACCAAGCAATGTCAATCGCCACTGCTTTTGGCACATCAAGAATAAGCGCCTCATTTGAGGATGTGACATTCTTCCATGCAATCTGTCGCATCGTGAGCACCGCGGTAATTTCCGCGATCGAGAGTGCAGGATGCGAACCAAGAATGAAAAAAATCTGCATACCCTGTAGTAGAACTTCGCCTGAGATCCTCACGGATCCCAAGAATAAAGCATGTCATTATTTTTGAGTCCTTCAATATTTCCACTTTCTTGTCGTTCATCAATCAACCGCAAGCTGATGGGCGAAGTTTCACTACAGGGCATAACTCCTCTTACTATGCCATAAAATAACCCCCTTGCACAGTTCCTGCCCTTATGATACCATGGGCGAACGTTCAAAAAGGCACGATACTCTGTTGATTCTGCCCTCCGGCTCGCCGGAGGGGCCATATCCGGACGACTCGTCTGGATCGGAATGAGGAGATGATCGTGACCCATTCATGCAACGATACGAACTCCTTGCGATCCTCCCGCAACACGTTGCGGATACAGAGGTTGCGGCAATCGCAAGTCAAATCACGGAAAAAATCCGCGGTTCTCAAGCAACCATTGTCCGAGAAGATCACCTTGGACGGAGGAAACTTGCGTACAAAATTAAAGCGTCAACACACGGGACATATGAACTCGTGCAATTCGACATGGAATCGGAGCACGTGAAACCGCTCGAGCAATCATTACAACTCATGCCAGAAATATTGCGATTTCAGATCGTGAAGATCCCAACAAAATCCGAGGAGCAACTTGCCCGCGAGCGCGCATTACAAGAAAAACTCGCACGACAGATGGCACATGCCGCACGTGTTGAGGTTGCGACACCAGAACCGATCGCTGCAGCAGCAGTCGTTCCTCCGGCACCGCAACTCTCGACAGAAGAACTTTCAAAAAAGTTGGATGAGTTGCTCGAAAAACCAGAAATCTAATCACGCATCATGTAACATGAAGCATGTAACAAATGAAAGGTTACATGTTATATGCTACATGCTCCATGTACTGTGGATTTAAACAAAGTCATGCTTATTGGCCGTCTCACCGCTGACCCGGAGTCTCGGACGACGCCACAGGGTACGCAAGTCTGCACATTTTCTGTTGCCACCGGTTTTCGCTGGAAAGATACAAACGGGCAGCTTCAATCAAAATCTGAATTTCACAATGTAGTTGCCTGGCGCAAGCTTGCAGAGATCTGTGGCCAATATTTACGAAAGGCGAAAAAGGTCTATATCGAGGGCCGCCTCCAGACGAGATCCTGGGCCGACCCACAAGGAGTGAAGAAATATCGCACGGAGATTATTCTCGACAACATGATCATGCTTGATGGAAAACCAGAGGGAGGCGCACCAGCCGAAGCGCCGTCAACAAATCCAGGAAACACCATACCGACAATCGAAGTGCCAGCAGAACCCGCCCCTGACGACAATATTAAAGTGGAAGATATTCCGTTTTAATTATGCCTCGACTCACAAAACCAAAACAAGGTGGATCGCGCCAGCGACACCGCGTCTATCGAAAAGACCTCTCCTGCTACTTTTGTATGCACGGGATTGATGACATTGATTACAAAAATGATGTACCGCTGCGACGCTTCATGTCATCGTACTCAAAAATTCTTCCAACGCGCAAAACGGGTATCTGCGCAAAGCATCAGCGTCGGCTCGCCGAGGCAATCAAACGCGCCCGCTTCATGGCGATTGTGCCGTACGTGAGCTAACATCTGCTTCTGGCTTCTAGCTTCTGGCTAGGAGCGAGTGGCTAGTTGCAAAATGTCCGTTCTCCCCTCACTCAATTCCATTAAGCCCGGTGTCGTGATTCTTCGTGATGGAGAACCATACATTGTGCAGACATCGAATTTTTTGCGCATGCAGCAACGGAAGCCGGTGATGCAGACAAAGTTGCGACATTTGATCACCGGAAAAACACTCGAAGTGAGTTTTCATCCAGGAGAATCGGTGCAGGAAGCAGATCTTGAGCGTGTGAAAGCAAATTTTCTGTACAACGATCATCAAGGGTCGCACTTCATGGACAATGTGAGCTTTGAACAGTTCTCATTTGATGACGCAACCATGGGGAGTAAAAAGGACTATCTGAAGGAAGGGACAGAAGTACAAATTTTAAAATTCAATGGAAACCCAATCAACGTCGAAATCACACCAAAAGTGCGCCTCAAGGTAACAAGCGCACCTCCGAGTGTGCGCGGAGATTCCGCGGGTGGTGTGACGAAAGACATTACGCTCGAGAATGGTCTTGTCGTGAAGGCTCCGCTCTTCATTAAAGAAGGTGAAGATGTCATCATCAACACGGACACCGGCGAATACGTCGAACGCGCAGGGGATGATGAGAAGAGGAAGTAGCAAATGTC
The DNA here is from genome assembly GCA_016206165.1 of Candidatus Uhrbacteria bacterium. Taxonomy (GTDB): domain Bacteria; phylum Patescibacteriota; class Patescibacteriia; order JACQSD01; family JACQSD01; genus JACQSD01. The sequence goes on along the minus strand of JACQSD010000040.1, from coordinate 3,375 downwards.
ATGCCGGACTTGATCCGGCATCCATGGATCCCGGGTCGTAGCCCGGGATGACAACATAACCGCCTCCCGGCGGTTTTCTTTGTGCTGGACATCACGCTAAAAATCATGATACACTCATCGCATATGGAGCTCACCACATTGCAAGAAAAAATAAAACCGGTTCTCCAGCGCGCTGATATCCAATACGCGGGTGTTTTTGGTAGTATTGCACGTGGCCAAGCAACCCCAAAAAGCGATATTGACATACTTGTTAAATTTAATGGGTATCCAACCTTCTCTCGTTATCTCCAGCTTGACCAAGAACTTCGCGAAGTGCTCAATATCGACATCGATCTTATCACTGAAGGCGGTGTGAATAAATTCCTTCGCCCGGAGATCGAGCGCGATCTTAAACTTGTGTATGGACAGAGATAATATCTACCTTCAGGAGATCAGAGAATTTTGTGATAAGGTTATCCAATTCACATCAGGCATCTCATCCGAACAATTCACACACAATGAACAGCTTCAATTCGCGATCATTAAACTTATCGAAAACATAGGCGAGGCATCAAAACGACTTTCAAAAGAATCTCGAGCGAAATATCCTCATGTCGAATGGAGAAAAGTTATGGCAATGCGTGATAAACTGGTTCATGACTATATGGACGTTGATATTGCAATCGTCTATGATGTCGCTGTGAGAGAAATCCCTACACTCTTAAAAGGTCTACAGTAACCTTGCATTGTCGAGGAGTTCTTTAGTGTGAAGAACCGAAACCGCCACCCAGCGGTTCTTTTTGTAACTGGCCCCGCGCCCTGTGTGGCTGGCAGTTACAAATCCGCCGCGTTTGCCGAATGGCTTAGCCCCGCAGTCCGGCGCATGCCGGACGGAGGTATACCGAGGGCGAGAGGCGGATGTTATTCCACTTTATGTCCGACCGGACATGTTTTGAAAATATCAATAATGTCCCGACCGGGACAAAAATAAAATTTACAAGAAAATCAATTGCTCTATATTTTGTTGCTATCGCAACATTTCATAGAGAATCATAGAAACCCCTCGGGTAAAAATAACCCGACCGCTCACGCGCGTCGGGGTTGTTTCTTTTAGAGAACCTCACCCTTCCCTGGGCCTACGCTCGCTCGGCCCGCCAGGAACCCCTCTCCTCGAGGAGAGGGAAATTTATCTACTCCTCTGGTGGTGGAGTGACATCATCATCTTCGCCGCCGTTCACCCCTTTCGTGATCTCACCGTGCTCTTTGGTTTCTGCTGCCGCGATACATTTCGCTCGAATCTCTGCCAAGAGTTTTGGATTCTCACGAAGATACTGCTTTGCCGTTTCACGCCCCACACCAAGCTTTGTTTCGCCGTAACTATAGGAGTTGCCATTCTTCTTTACCACCTCAAGAATCACTCCCGTATCGAGCAAATCTCCTGCGACCGATATGCCTTCGTTGTACATGATGTCGAATTCCGTCGTCCGAAATGGCGACGCGACTTTGTTTTTCACAATCTTTGCCTTCACACGATTGCCGATAATCTTATCCCCCTGCTTAATCTGCGCAGAACGACGCACCTCAATACGAACCGAGGAATAAAACTTGAGCGCGGTGCCGCCCGTCGTCGTTTCCGGATTTCCAAATACAATACCGATCTTCATGCGGATCTGGTTGATAAAAATAACAGTGGTTTTTGTTTTTGAAACAATGCCCGTAAGCTTCCGGAGTGCCTGGCTCATCAGTCGTGCTTGTAACCCCATGTGTGAATCCCCCATCTCTCCCTCAATTTCTGCTTTTGGCACAAGCGCGGCAACCGAGTCAATAACGATCACGTCCACTGCATTTGATCGGACGAGTGTTTCGACAATCTCGAGCGCCTGCTCACCGGTGTCTGGCTGCGAAATCAAGAGCTCATCAACCTTGACTCCAATCTTTTTTGCATACTCGGGATCAAGCGCATGCTCCGCATCAACGAACGCAGCAACGCCGCCCAACTTCTGCACCTCGGACACAATATGCTGTGCGAGTGTTGTTTTCCCCGATGCCTCCATACCGAAAATTTCAATAATGCGCCCACGCGGCACGCCGCCAACGCCAAGCGCGAGATCAAGCGAGAGGCAGCCTGTGGGGATTGCTTCGACGATTGATCGCTTTGCCTCGCCAAATCGCATGATTGACCCGTCACCAAATCGCTCTTTGATCTGGTCAATCGCTTCCCCAACTGCTTTCAATTTTGCTGGTAACTCTTTAGGCATAGATAAATGCAGAATTAAAAATGCAAAATGCAGAATACATTATCTGTTTTTTCTCGCGGAATTACTCGATGAAATCATAATCGCAAGAATCTCATTCGTTTCCTGCAACAGGCCTTCGACTAATTCCTTTTTCAATAATCCGCTATCGATAATAAGCTCCAACCAAAACGCAGACTCATCTGTTTCTTCAATGACGATACCAATCTTTGAGATAAAATCCGCTCTTGACCGCGCGCGGCATGCTGCGCGATAGTTCGCTGCAGTCGACGTCCCGCTCCGAAATAACTGTGTCCCAATGATCCTCCCGGATACTGTATTTGGAAGAGATGCGACAAGTTTCATGATTCGTAATGCATATTTCTTTGTTCGTTCTTTCAGATCATTTACTTTGTGCGTCATAATTCTGCATTCTTCATTTTGCATTCTGCATTTGATTCACTACCGTCACGACTCGCTCAATCACATGTTGTTTTCGTTGCTTTCGTTCAGCGACAAGACGAATGGTATTTTGTCCCTCAAGAAGCATGAGTGATGTTTCGAAGCTCCCATCCGGGCGAAGGGGTAATGCCATGCCATTCACCGTAAGTTGTGCCTCTGCATCGCTCTTCCCTTTCACGACAAATGTGGGTTCCGTAATCACGATTTCGGATTGTGGGAGATCGATCTCGAGCAGTGTCGGCTCAAGCATGGCCGAGCCAACCGACCAAAAATAAAATCCAACGACTCCAATGACGGCAACGCCCCCAACCACGCGGAGCATGCGCCAGAGCGAAAACGCAATTCGTGGAATCTGTGGGACATCAAGTTGCCGGCGTTCAAGCGACTCCCATGCTGCACTTGCCGTCTCATCAAAGAGCGCAGTGATTTCGCTCCGATCGAGATTTAAGAGTTCCGCATAGCGCCGCACGAATTGCCGCGCATAGAGCCCGCCCGGGAGCGAAGACCATCGCCCTTCTTCAATCGCCTGCAAGTACATAGGTGCAATAGAGAGTTCTTGTGCTGCGCGCTCGATTGTCCAACGACGACGAACACGAGCAGTGCGAAACTGCTCATGAAAAACCATTGCTTCGCTCACGTATCGTTGGTGGAAGGAAACCACAGATCGGAAATTCTAAACTCTAAATCCGAAACTCTAAAT
>JACQSD010000045.1 GCA_016206165.1 Candidatus Uhrbacteria bacterium | reverse complement strand
TCCATTGGACGGATGCCATGATTGCTCTCAAGCGCTCATATGAAGCGTCGATCGTGATCGACTGCTTCTTTTTTTGCGCTGCTTGCGCAAGCTGTGATGGAATCTGCACACATCCCTTCCCAATAACGCCTTCGACGATGTCGAGAAATTTCGCGGGATGCGCCGTGCTCATGAGTATCATGGGAATATCTGCGTCGTGATCTTTTTTGTATTCTTCAATCGCAGCCCATCCGACCGCAGTGTGTGGATCGATGATGTATTCGTGATCCGCGAATACTTTTTTGATTGTTTGACGCGTCGTTGCGTCATCCACTGACATTCCCCAGACATCCTCGCGAAGCTTTTCAATATCAACATTGTCTGGAGCAGCAGCGCTATTCACATCATCAGCATACAAATCAAAAATGCGCACAATGTTACTCGGATTCCCCACATCCATTGCATTCGAGAGTGTCGCGATTGACGACCGCGGTGTATACGTGCGCGTACGAAGAAAATCAAGAAGTGGCGTATTTTGATTCACCGCGGCAATAAACCGCCGCACCGGCAACCCCATGTGCTTCGCAATAAGCCCTGCGGTGAGATTGCCAACATTCCCGCTTGGGACACAAAAATCAACAAGGTCTCCCACATGCGCGACCGTGCGAAGGTACGACCACACATAATAAAACGTCTGCGGAAGCAGGCGCCCAATGTTGATTGAATTTGCCGAGGTCATGCGAACGCGAGAGCGCAATTCTTGATCAGCAAATGCCTGCTTCACAAGGCGCTGACAATCGTCGAACGTGCCTTGAACCTCAACCGCAGTCACATTCTCGCCAAAGGTTGTGAGTTGCTGCTCTTGGAGATGACTCACGCGTCCAGACGGATAAAGGATGATGACGCGGACGCCGGGAACGCCAAGAAATCCAGAGCCAACCGCACTCCCGGTGTCGCCCGATGTTGCAACAAGAATCGTCAACGGCTCCTCACCCTTGAATACTCCCACAAGCTGCCCAAGCCACCGCGCAGCAAAATCCTTAAACGCGAGTGTTGGCCCATGCCAGAGTTCGGCGACGTGCAGTGATTCCGATACACGATGGATCGGAAGCTCCCAATCATATGCACGGGTCATCGCTGTCCGCAGTGTGTGATCGTCAATCGAATCACCAAGCCAAAGTTTACTCAATACAAAAGCAAGCTCTGCGTATGAGAGCTTTTTCCAGGCAACAAGATCAGCGATCGAAATCGTCGGGATGGCCTCCGACATAAAGAGCCCACCATCTGTCGCCTGCCCAAGAAACAAGGCATTACGAAAACTCGCTGGTAAACTCATGCGCTTTGTACTATAAAAGAGCATAGATTGCTTTCAAAAATTGATCGGACGTCGATGTGTTGTCTCGCGCCGTACTATAAGGCAGCGTCACATCAGCGATCGCCGCATAGCGACGAGCACGAAATGCGAGGAGTTCCGGATAGCAACGAACGAGTGCATCGTGATCACTCTCCCCTGTTTTTTTATTGAAATTATTACCCCAGACCACAGGCTTTGGATCAGTCATGTAGACGTGGAAAAGTTTGTCACGAACTTCCTGATTCGCTTCGAGATAGACAACGAGCGCGCGCTCACGCAAAAGGCGCTGCGTCGCGTCGGAGAGGTAGACGACGCTTCCCGTGGTATCGATCACTGTATTCCCTGAAGTCGACAAAAGAAACGAGCGGACGACATCGTCTTCGAGGTTAAGATACTCCTTTGCTCTTGCCGCATGTCGCTCGGTATACGGCTGCCCCATCCATTCGGCAACGCCACTGATCCCAACCGACGGAAGTGCAGTGAGACGCTTTTCAATTGCATCATCGCAATTCAAATGCTGAAAGCCAAGCGATGTAAGTTGCTTCGCTCGATACGTCTTGCCCATACCGGACATGCCAACAAGTGCGATGACGAGTTTGCCATCTTTTTTCAGCTGATCGAATTGTTTTTGAGTGTAGTGCATATCGATTCGAGAACCTCACCCCTCCCTGGGCCTGTGCCAGCTCGGCCCGCCAGCGGCCCCTCTCCTATGAGGAGAGGGGGCGGTGGATATATTCTTTCGCAACAAGGAGTTCGGCAATCAGAATCGCCCCGCCGGCGGCACCGCGAATGGTGTTGTGCGAGAGCGCCACGAACTTCCAATCGAAGAGTGGGTCGGGCCGCAAGCGGCCGATCGCAATACCCATGCCATTGCCAATCATGCGATCAAGATTTGTTTGTGGGCGATTGTCTTCAGAAAAATAGGTGATGAATGGTTCTGGGGCGAACGGCAACTTGAGTGCAGTGAGAGGATTCGAGAACTGCCTCCATGCGGCAATAATTTCGTCACTCGTGACTTTCTTTGCAAACGAAACACTCACCGTCGCAAGATGCCCATCACTCACCGGCACGCGAACGCAGGTTGCGGAAATCAACGGCGTCGTCGCAGGCTCGACATGATCACCGACAATCCTACCCCAGATTTTGAGTGGTTCTTTCTCCGTTTTTTCTTCTTCACCGCCGATAAACGGAATCACATTGTCCTGCATCTCGGGCCATGACGCGAGTGTCTTCCCTGCCCCAGAGAGCGCTTGGTACGTTGAGACAAGCACGCGGGCGATACCATACTGGCGGAGTGCGTGGAGCACAGGAACAAATGATTGCAATGAACAATTTGGTTTCACAACAATGCATCCTCTTGTCCACCCGCGCGCTTTTCGCTGCGCATGAATAAGTTCGAGATGCTCACCGTTCACTTCCGGAATAAGCATGGGGATGTCCGGCGTCCAACGATGTGCCGAGTTATTCGAGACAACAACAATGCCACGGCTTGCATACGCCTCCTCAATCTCCTTGATCTTTTCCTTCTCAAGATCGAGCGCGCAAAACACGAGTTGCACTTGCGACGTAATTGCATCGATATCTTCTTCCACACGAAGCACGGTGAGTGCAGCCATTGCCTCCGGAATTGGTGTGGTCATCATCCATCGTCCTTCAACCGCAACGCGATATTCTTGCCCTGCAGAGCGCGGCGAAGCAGCAAGAACAACAACATCAAACCAAGGGTGGTGTGCAAGTAGACTCACAAACCGCTGCCCCACCATCCCCGTTGCTCCTAAAATTCCAACACGAAATTTTTTCATACTCGTACTGCACGAATGACATCGCTCAATACACCGGCTGCCGTGTATGTGGCTCCCGCACCGCGGCCTTGCAAAACAAGTGGTGATGCATCAAAGATGCGCGTTCGGAATGTAACAAGATTCTCTGGTCCCTCAAGTCGCCCCAGTGGCGACGCTTGAGGAACCCCCTCGAGACCAACGTGGATACCATCTTTTGTAATCCGCGCGACAAACTGTGGTACCTTCCCCTCTTTCTGCCACCCACGAACTTTATCTGCATACTCATGATCGAGTTCTTTGAGTGCGGTAAGAAATTTGGAGACGTCATCGATTGCTTCAATCTCCTTTGATACAAGTCCTTCAAGATGAATATCAGATAACTCAAGCGAGCGTCCAATCTCGCGCCCAAGAATCAATGCCTTTCGTGCAACGTCGAGACCAGAAAGATCATCGCGTGGATGCGGCTCGGTATAGCCCTGCGCTTTCGCACGGCTTACAATATCCGAGAACATGGCGTTCGGTTTTCGTAATTCCGAGCAGAGAAAACCAAGCGTGCCGCTCAACAGTGCCTGGATCTCACGAACTTCATCTCCCGTTGCCACAATATCCTGGAGCGTCTGAATGACTGGCGTCGATGACCCAACTGTTGTTTCGTAAAAATATTGCTTCGTGTCACCATGCAGTACGCGGTAGACATCCATGTGGTCGGTCAACGGTTTCTTGTTTGCCGTAACAACCACACCACCATGCTCAATCACATCGCGATGAATCGCGGATGTTTCCGCAGCACTCATATCGACAACGATCATTGCAGGTGTATATCCAACTTTGTTTTTGAGATCACCCCATCCAGCATGCGTGCCGTCCCATGTCGGTTCTCTCATAGGATCAACGTCACCCGATATGCGACGATACTGTGTCGATGTTGCAATGGCCGTGAGCCGAAGATCAATGCCAAGTTGCTGAAGATGATCACGCTGCGCATGCAGCTGCCGCACAAACTCCTTGCCTACGGAGCCGTACCCAAGTTGAAGAAGAAAGATTTGCTGCATATAGTGATCCCCTCTCCTATGAGGAGAGGGGCCCCTGGCGGGCCGAGCTGGCGCAGGCCCAGGGAGGGGTGAGGTTTGCGTGAAGGAGATTTTCTATTGTATAAACTCCTTATGCACTGCGCGGACTGCATTCTCGCGATCTGCTTCGCGGATCACTGCCGAGATATTTCGCTCGGACGACCCCTGCGCAATTGCACGCACATTCACATGTGCATTTCCAAGCGCCTGGAAAAGTCGGCCAGACACCCCTGGCTGCCCGATCATGCCGTCTCCGACCGCCGCAATAATACAAAGTTCTTCTGGATCAAGTGTAACGGAAAGTATTTTTGATTCAATCTGATGAACAAACTCCTGCTCCACGGCCTGCCGCGCAGTCTCGCGTTGCTCGCGGCTCACAATAAAACAAATACTTTCTTCCGATGATGCCTGCGAGATCATCACCACGTTCACGTCGGCACGCGCGAGTGCAGTAAAGAGTCTCCCTGCCGCACCGATCTGGCCACGCAGTGCCGCACCTTCGACGTTCAACAGTGCGAGGCCGCTCCGTGTTGCAACGGATTTAACCGTTCCGCCGTTTTCCTTCTTTGCATCGGTAATCATTGTCCCTGGCACCTCTGGCCGAAAGGTATTCTTGATGACGACTGGAACATGTTTCTGTGCAACAGGGAGCAATGTGAGCGGGTGTAAAACCTTCGCGCCAAAGTACGCCATCTCTGCAGCTTCGGCAAAACTTAACGTCGCAATAACACGCGCCTCGGGGACGACACGAGGGTCGGCGCTCATCGCACCATCGACATCAGTCCAGATTTCAACACGATCAGCATTGAGTGCGCCCCCAATAATCGTTGCGGTGTAATCTGATCCTCCGCGATCAAGTGTTGTGGAAATTCCATCGTCCGTTGCCGCAATATAACCAGTCACCACGGGAAAGACATTCTGCTGTAACGCCCACCATGCAGTGAGTTTCTCACCGGTTGTATCAAAAAGCACCCGCGCATTCCCAAAGCGATTATCCGTGACAATCAGTTGCCGCGCATCCGCATACACCGATGTACTCCCAAGTTCACGTAAGAAAAAAGGCATGAGCGTACACATCATCCGCTCGCCAAAGCTCAAGATCAAATCACGCGTTCTCGTCTCACAAAATCGAAGTGCGGCCACTGCCTCAAGAATCTTTTTGAGTTCGTTACTAAGTAGAATGAGTGCTGCTCGCGCATGCTCGCGATCCTGATGCAAACCCTCGACCAGCGATTCATATTTTGCGACGACCGCACGGAAGGTCGCGATATAATTCCCACCAATCGCCGCTTCCGTGCTTGCTTTGATGAGGAGATCCGTGACGCCACTCATCGCAGAGAGCACGAGAATTCTCCTGACTGACGGCTCGGACGTCACAATCTTCGCGACATTGTGCACACGTTCAAGATTCGCCACTGAACTCCCACCAAATTTTTGAACAATGAGATTCGACATAGTCATCACAGCATAACAAAAATGGATCAAAGCAGCAACGAGACAAAATAAATGATGGCGTATTAACTACGCTTCCATTGATTCCATGGAATTGTTGGATGAATCCCGCACGTCTTTGGAGAGTCACAAGTTTTTCTCTGCGGGAGTAGCCAGTATGGTGTGGGATACTTTTTACTCACACGATAGTGCAGTGCCTCACGGATGACATCGATTGGGTAACCGCCGTAGGTGAATGCAAGCCGCGCTTTTGTCCACTCGCCTGGTTTTAATTTTGGCTGCCGATTTTTGAACGACTTCCTGATGCCGTTCCACATCTTCTTTCCCCACCGCTCTTCTTCTTTCGCGGAGAGTTGTGGTTTGTTGTAAAAAAGATCGATCTTTTTTGTAACCTCACCCCTACCCTCTCCTACAAGGAGAGGGGGTCGTTGGTTTGTTTGCGTCGAGGGAGCTGCGCCCCAATATTTCCGAATCACGGCGAGTGCTGGCTTCTTATTGAGGTCATGCTCCTTTGCCGTTTTGTATCCATTCGGCTCAATGGTCCACAGCCACCAAAAAATCCCCTTGAGCCACGGCTTATCTTGAAACGCCTTGAGTATCGCTTCTGCTCCGTCCGATTGCTCCTGTAGATCAGCCTTTGCTTTTGGATTACACCACCACGGAATCCTCGTACTTCCATCGCAACTTTTGTAACCCGCTTCTGTAAAGATGACGGGCTTCTTGTACTTTTCATGCACTGCGTTAACCTCAGCAATCCAATTGCGCTGCTTTTTCTGCCAAACAATATTTGTCCATCCACGCACCATCGCATCGAGTGTTGCATCGTTTGTTTCTGCAATAGGAAAATAAGCGTGGATGCCGATGAAGTCGACCGCATCCCACCAATTCACGAGCGCAAATTCCGGCGTGCCTTTTTGGCCATCCCAGTTTGCACCGTACCCAATCTGACCTTTGTATTTTTCCCGGACTGCCCTTACAACCGCACGCCACCGGTCTGCATTCTGCGCGCCCGAGAGCGTCACGTACTCACCAGCAAATTCATACGCCTCCACCTTAAATCGCTCTGCCATGTCCGCATAATGCACTGCCATGGCGGTATAACTCTTGAACCATGCATCAACGTCGGACGGTGTAAATGTGCCCCGCCAATCACCGCCTTCAGCATCAACCGACGGCTTGAGCATAACCTTCAACCCTTTTTCATGCGCCATCTGGATCACATGCTCAACGTTTACATCATTCGCAGTGCGCTTCTTGTTTTCATAAATTTCCGTCGCACTTTTGCTTTTTTGATACCAAAAAGTGCCAACTGCAATCCACGTTGGCCCCCCATCGCGCACTAAATTATTGAATGATTCGTCTGACGTTTTCTGAAGATATGCATTATGCCACCATGCAGGAAAATTATACCCCTTCATGAAATCCGAATCATACGCTGCCTGTGCAGAGAACGGGAAAATAACAAGCAGTACGAATAATGAATAACGAATGAACTGCATACAGTTGCAGCATACCGAATGATAGAAATAGTGCAAGTGAAAAATCAACTCGCTCCATTCTCATGTTCTTGAGAACATTAGAATGATATAAAAAATAGAAGGGGTGCGCCTGCTGCCAGACGCACCCCTAGAACATCGAATCTACCTACGATGCCTTCTGCTGCTCCGGAACGCATCCCGCGGACACCGTCCGCTTTCTCTTGACGAGAATTTTGCCACGCCGGACGGAGATGTCGACACTCACCTTCTCCACCGGCGTGACTTCGCCCTCGTACTGCTCGAGCGTCGATCCACGTGCCCCACATCTGAGGCATTCGTGGGAACGTCGGCGCATCCGTTTCCCCTTTGCGCGACGCGTGTCATAAATAAACGTCTCGCCGCTACAATGAGGATTCGGACACGGCATTCCATGGCCTGCTTCCACCTTCTTCTTCCGAGATGACCCGGGCATAATTGCCCTCCTTTCTCTGGTGGGTCATCCCTCCTCTTTCTCGCTCTCTCGTCATGATACTACACAACGTCGCACATCCTGTCAATAGTATGTGGCTAACTTGATACTTGTCTCACACGCAGACACGCGATACAATAGGCACATGCAATGGATCGCGAAAATACGAATGCCTTACGAATTTACGAATTCGTAGTTTCGTATTCAATTCGTACTTTCGTGATCCCCCTTTATGGCTGAAGAAAATCTCAAACTCCCGCCGCAGAATCTTGAAGCGGAACAATCGCTGTTAGGATCGCTCCTCATTGATAAGGATGCCATCATTAAAGTTGCTGACATTCTCCATGGGGAGGATTTTTATCGCGATAGTCACCGCATGATTTTTGAAGCAATGATCGATCTCTTTGGAAAACACGAGCCGATCGATTTGCTCTCACTTGGCAATCGTCTCACCGAAAAAAATCAACTCGAGACGGTCGGTGGGAGAGGGTACCTTGCGAGTCTTGCAAATCTTGTCCCGACCGCTTCGCACGTCGTCCACTATGCGCACATCGTGCAGAAGAAGGCGACACTCCGCCGCCTCATTCAAGCAGCAACGGCAATCGCAGGAAGCGTCTATGAGGAGGCGGACGCTGACGCAGACGCGCTCCTTGATAACGCAGAACAGACACTCTTCGGCGTTTCACAAAAATATCTGCGTCATTCATTCATTCCATTGAAGGAAGCGCTCACGACTGCATTCGAACGCATCGACGAATTACATCGAGAGTCCGGAAAGCTCCGCGGTATCTCCACAGGTTTCTCCGATCTTGATAACATGCTCGCTGGCCTCCAAAAGGGCGACCTCGTCATCCTTGCTGCGCGGCCGTCTGTTGGAAAAACATCACTTGCACTCGACATTGCGCGCAACGCGGCAGTGCGAGGGAAAATTCCTGTTGGTATCTTCTCGCTCGAAATGTCAAAGGAACAACTCGTGGACCGCATGCTCGCAACCGAGGCAAACATTGATCTCTGGAAAATGCGTACCGGGAAGCTCTCTGATCGTGGTGACGATTTTCCGCGCCTTGGGCATGCGATGGGGGTGCTCTCGGAGGCGCAAATCTTTATTGATGACGGGGCAACCGCGAACATTATGGAAATCAGAGCACGCGCGCGACGTCTCCAGATTGAACATGGCCTTGGGTTTCTTGTGATCGACTATCTGCAACTGATGGAAGGACGAGGGAAGAGTGAGGGGCGTGTTCAGGAAATTTCGGAAATCTCCCGGAGCCTAAAGGCAATCGCACGCGAGCTGAATATTCCCGTCCTCGCACTCTCACAACTTTCCCGCGCAACCGAGGCGCGCTCACCCGCAATTCCACGGCTCGCTGACCTTCGTGAGTCGGGATCGATCGAGCAAGATGCGGACGTCGTGCTTTTCATCTACAGAAAAGCAATGGATGGGGGGATGAAAAATATAACCCCAGACGAACAGAATGTAGCAGAAATTCATATCGCAAAGCATCGCAATGGCCCGACCGGCATGATCCGACTCTACTTCGACGACCAAAAAGCAAGCTTCCGGAATCTTGAACGCAAGGCAAACGTTTAGGGTACAGCGATTCCCCTCTCCTCAAAGGAGAGGGTTAGGGTGAGGTTTTCATGATGAACCTCATCCCCACCTTCTCCTACAAGGAGAAGGAGTATATGAGCAAAACAGGAGCCTGAACGTTAAACCCTGTACCCATATGGCAAAATTTCCTCGTTCTATTGAGTTGTTAATCGAACAATTTCGAAAACTGCCCGGCGTTGGCCCAAAAACCGCCGAGCGTTTTGCATTATCCATTGCGCGAAAAAAAACCGATGACGTTGAAGCGTTGATCGCGGCCCTCCGAGGGGTGGAACGATCGCTCGTGACATGCACCACCTGCCACACGATCACCGAGGTCTCGCCGTGCACGCTCTGCACTGATCCCCGGCGCGATGACGCGATTCTTTGTGTTGTTGCGGAGCCGCAGGATCTCCTCGCAATAGAAAAGAGCGCCGCGTTCCATGGGCGGTACCATGTGCTTGGAGGCGTCTTGAGCCCGATTGAAGGAGTGACGCCAGAACAGTTGAAGATCAAGGAGCTTGTCACGAGAATCACGGAATCACCCGCCTTCGCCAAGGCTTCGGCGGGCAAGCAGAATCACCGTATCACTGAAGTTATTATTGCGCTTGATCCAAATATCGAGGGTGAAGCAACGACGATTTATTTAAAAAAATTACTGCGGCCATTGAACGTCACTGTGACGCGCCTCGCGCGTGGGTTACCCCTCGGCGCTGATATTGAGTACGCGGATGATATCACGATCGCAGATGCGTTGAGTGGACGAAGGGTTGTATAGGAATGAGATTGAAGAGGAACAATAATTTTTAGTCTTCGAGCCCTGTCGAGAAGTTAAAGCCTGGATTACTTCTCGACTCCGCAGAGCTTCGCTCGAAGAATAATTCTTAAAAAGAAAAGACGTACGCGCGTTGCGAGTACGTCTTTATTTGTGTCCCCGAGGAGTGATTGGGCTGTGGTGCGAAATCCACAGTTGTCCTTCTCATCTCCTCGGGGTCGATCGATAAAGGGCCTCCCTGGCACATGGCGGCCGGGCACCACGTGCGAATCGCGTCTCAACGGTCTGAGGGGCCGGGGACGCAACGTCAGCACACACGTGCCAGGGAGGTTTGAATAAGCGGAGAGGGGGAACCGGCATATGCCTGAGATAGTCCATCAGATAGGAGCGCGGTCCAAAAGGGCCGGTCCAGTCCTCAGCATTCCGTCTCTATTTCAAAACGGTAATGTCTCCACCACGAGCGTTCGGAGAACGTCCGCGACTAGGAGCAACTATACAGCAGGCGACTCAGGTATACGGTGCCGGAAGCGAGCGCAATAGCTGGCGAGCTCTTGATACCAGCCAAGGGACAGCCCACGAATGTACAGTGCGCCCCGCATGCTAACTCTTTTCCGATCAACCACGAGTTGCCTTATCCCCCTCCCCTTGATTCTTACAAGGAACGCGAAAATCGAGTACAAGATGCATGGTACTCTATGTGCTTCCCGTCTGTCAATAGCGCGTCATGCACACCCCCGATTACGACAACCTCATCCTCACCTTCTCCTACCAGGAGAAGGAATTTTGCCACAACGAAAAACCCCCGCAAAGAGAGAGGGTTTTGATAAAAGGTTATGCGCTCACAATCTTCTCAACCTTCACCTTCGTGAATGGCTGACGGTGGCCGTACTTTCTCCGATAGCGCACCTTTGATTTAAATTTGACGACGTCGACCTTCTTTCCCTTCCCCTGCTCCACAAGCAAAGTTTGAACACGAGCCCCTTGAACGAGCGGCGTCCCAACCTTCACCCCTGATCCATCCGGCTCGCCCACGAGCAATACCTCGGCAAATGAAACCGCATCTCCAGCATTTCCTGGAACCTTCTCAACGGCAATCGCTTGCCCCTCTTTCACAAGATATTGTTTCCCACCGGTTTTGATGACTGCAAACATGACCGTAGGTCATCCCGAGCCGCGCCGAGGGATCTTCTTGATAATCGGCGAGATCCTCACGTCGCTTCGCTCCTCAGGATGACAAAAAAAGGAATTCGGTAAGTCTATTCTATCTTTATATTCTTGTCAAATACCATCTCCACAGGGTCCCCATTCTGAATTGCATGTTCTGCGATAAACCTTGCATTCACCTCAAGCACGCGATCCGCGGGAACCGAAGGACTCAACGTTTGCAATGGAGGGGGTGGCTGGACGTTTTCGGTAAGGTCGACCACACGATCCCCTGCAATCCAAATAAAATCAAGAGGGAACTGCATTCCCTGCATCCAAAACGTAGCGCGATCCGGTTTCGGGAATAAAAACAGCATGCCCTGATCGCGCGGTAACCATGCACGCCACGAAAGCCCTTTCGCTCGGCTCGCGGCGTCTGTACGCACTTCAACAGGAATCGTCGTATTCCGAATCCGTACGAATGCCATATTGCGCGGTGTCTCTTTGCGTTCCCACCACATAGCCAATGACACGAGCACAAGCGCGCTCATCATCACAATAAGAATAAAAAATCGATGTTGCATCGTATGGTACATGTTGAGACCGTGGAATAATCGGTAGCCGCAGGCTTTAGCCTGCGATTCATCGCGCACCCTAAAGGGTGCGGCTACCAACGCGTTGGACAAAATGGAGTTTTTCTACAGCCTCATGTTACATGTTACGTGTTACATGCTGTGTGACTTTCGTTTCCAATACCCATACACAAGCCCCGCACCAAGCAGTACCATCGTACCAGAAAGAATGAGGAGTGCAATAAGTTTACCGCTGCTTTGTAAAAAGAGTGCCGTGATCCCAAAGTACGCAGCAAGAAAATAAAGCATGAGAACGACGGCACGATGCGAAAATCCGAGATCGAGCAATCGATGATGGAGATGTTTTCGATCTCCTGCAAATGGCGATCGGTGCTCCCAAAATATGCGTCGAAGAATCACCCAGAGCGTATCAAGAATAGGAATACCAACAACAAGGAGCGTTGTGGTCACTTTGCTTCCCGAAATAATCGCAAGCACACCAAGCATGAATCCTGCGAAGATGCTCCCTCCTTCACCAAGAAAAATCTTTGCGGGATGCCAATTCCATGGAATGAATCCGAAAAATGCTCCCGCAAGAATGAGTGCAAGGAGTGCAGTCCCATTTTGGTGCACGATGGGGTCAAGGGCAAGCGCGGCAATGACGAGGCCCCCAATGACCGTGACGCCAGACACGAGCCCATCAAGTCCATCGAGAAATTTTGTGGTGTACATCATCCCAAGCAACCAGAGCAGTGTAAATACATCGGCAGGGAGCGTGAGCCGATAGGGAATCCCTTGGAACCAAAAGAGAATGCGTTGCCACCCATCAAGATGGATCTGCCCTCCGAATGGATTCGTGATGAATGTGATGCCAATGCCGCTCGCAATCACAATGAATGCGGCAAGAACAGGGAAGATGATTTGTTTGCCTGGCTTCCAATGCCAACGATCATCAAGAAACCCCCCAATCATAATGACAAGTCCCCCAAAAAAAATCCCAATGAGATATTTCGTTGCAATGTTACTCGAG
>JACQSD010000039.1 GCA_016206165.1 Candidatus Uhrbacteria bacterium | reverse complement strand
CTCTTTAGGGTGCGCAGGCTTCCGCCCGAGGCGGATCCGCCAGTGGCGGAAAAGCCTGCGGCTACCGATTATTCTACGTCTCTTTAGATTATACGCCCTTGATTTTTACGATGAGATCAGTAAGAATACCCATGGTGGTCATTTTTGGTTGCTTTTTGACAATCGAGAAAACAAACAATGAAGAGGGGGCGAGGTATGTATCCAAATCGGAAGTGGCGAGGGATGAAGTTCGCGACATATCTTGAGCGATATGGCGCTGCGGCGGTCACGGTTGGCACTGTACTCTGGTTAGTCGGTTGTCTTGTTGCACTCGCTGTTTCGGTTGTACGCGCAGACAACACACGAGCAGAAATTGTCGCATACGAGTTTACGTATGCACTCGTGCATGGCGATGAAGGTTCTCCAGCGATCGGAGATCCGTCGCCTGCACAGCAACTCGGCGCGTCGCTCCATCAGGCGTTTCCAACACCCGAAGGGCAGCGCGCGGTTCTCGAACAGCTTGTTGCAGTGCAACGGAGTATCAATGGGAATAATCTCGGGTGGATCGGCGCGATGCGAAAGAACAAAGAGAAGGTCGACGCGATTCTTTCCGGGTCGTCGTATGTGCCACCACACCTCGTGACATGGGGAGAGTTTGGGTGGAGCATGATCATAAGAGGATTACCGCTCCTGTGGCTCATACTCGCGTTTGTGAGTTTTATGAGTCTCTCCGACTCACTTGAAAAAGCAGGGGCGCGGTTCTACGATCTCCCGTGGGAGCAGTCATGGATGCGGTGGTATGCTATCGCAACATTCCCGATCAGCACGCCATTTTTTTGCATGAGTGAATTGCAATGGCGTTCGCACGAGATTGCAGCAGAAGCGGCGCGAGTAGAGAAGGCAAAGCAGGAGAAAGAACGTCGACGTGTACAGAAGCAACAAGAAGCGGAACGGTGGCGGATTGCGGAAGAAGCAGCGCGCATCGAGCAGGAGCGCCTTGCACGCGAGGCAGCAGCGCTCGCAGAACATCAAGCGGCACAAGCAGCGATCATTGCCCAGGTTGAGCGGAATCTTGAGGAGGTGAGGCAAGAGCACAGGATGATCGCGTGTCGCGAGCAGTTATTGAAGGTTAATAAGGCACGTGAGCAACTCGCTCGGCAAGTTGCTCCGCCATACGACGCGCATAAGATGGAACAGATGTTTAAACTCTGGCGACAACATCGCGGTGAAGTGAGTTACGACGTGATGCTTGCACGTCAGCGGAATCTTCCGCAGAAGGTTGCAGGTTTGCGGCTTCGTCTTGAACGACTCGGGAGAAAAACACGGAAGCTGCACCGGCGTCTCTCGCGTGCAGCAGAGCGGCAGAGCGCAGCGTGCAGCACCTCGGATCACGAAGCACAACGCGCCGCTGGAGTTTCTGTTTACGGACTTCGGCGTGGCATCGATCAATTGGGGAGAAGGATCGAAAGCTTACAAATCCTTCTTGCCGAGGCAGTACAAGCGGAATGCACACCAGAGATGCCAGTGGCATATGTGCAAAGTGCGGAACGCATGAACGATGAACTCGAACATCTCCTTGCGCTCCCGCAGGTGCTTGGGGTGTCGGTGGAGGAAACAACGATTGAGGTGTGGACGAAGCCTGTCATTATCAAGGTGCGGAATCGATTCCTTGATCTTGGGAGCTACTCCATTCTCATTCGTCCCATACTTCGCAGGTGTAAGCCTGAAGTATATTGTGTTGTTGCAACGAACCATGATAGAGCGCATTTGTATGGCAACGGCGCATTCTGTTTTGGTTCGCGCGGCGAAGAAATAGTGAAGCTCATGCGTGAGCGTGAGTATCTACCCGTAATCATTCTTGCTCTTGAGGCGCTCCATCATGTGAATCCGGAACATGAAGAGACTGCGCTCAAGATATATCTCGAGGTGACCGATGGAATGGTTTCGACAGAAGCAACAGGAGGAAGTGCCGTGTCATCTGCGGATTGACACTGTTGTCGCTCCGCCACGGATTCTCATCACGCTTGCGGCGTACCAGAAACTCTTCGCGTACGCGCGCGCATGTACGACCGAGGTGAATGGACTCGGGTTCGTTGAACGCGTCGGTAATGATTTTCGGATTACGGACGTGTTCATTCTCCCGCAGATCGTGACGCCAGTATCTGCGGATCTCAATGATGCCGCAGTCCATGGGCTCATCCTGGACATGGTGCGCGCTGGCCGGAGCCCGAAGGAGCTTATGCTCCAGTGGCATTCGCATGGTTCGATGCCTGCGTATTGTTCGCCGGCGGATCATGAACTCATTTCCGGCTATCAGTGCCCGGCAATGATCAGCCTTGTCGTGAATCGGCAGGGTGAGTATCACTGCCGACTCGATCTCTATGAACCCGTGCGTATCGGGTTCGAGGTTGAGATGCACATTGTGTTACCCCCGATCGACGAGGCACTCATGGAGCAGTGCCGAACAGAAGTTGCACAGCAGGTGTCGTATCCTGGTGTGCGGGGAATGTTCCATCGCTGGTTCGGCGGTGGTCGTGATCCGGATGAATCGTGTCCGGTTCTTCGTGGGCCACTCCTTTTTCCACTCGACGAGGTTCTTCCCGGAGGAGTCCATGATGAACTTCAGCCGCCAGCGTGACATCATGGATCCCGCCGAGTTTGTCTGGCCAGTACATTGTGTCGGTGTCGGAGGCATCGGCAGTGCAAACGCGCTCGTGCTTGCAAAGCTCGGCGTGCTAGAACTCCACCTTTGGGACCCCGATACGGTCGCCGAAGAAAACATTCCGAATCAACTCATCTACGAGCCGACGGATGTTGGCAAGCACAAGGTGGATGCAGCGGCGGAAACGCTTCGTCGTATGACGGGCGTCACTGTACATGTGCATCCGGAGTTCTGTACTCCCACAACGCGGCTTGAAGGAGTGGTCGTGAGTGGAGTACACTCAATGCAGGCGCGTCAGGATATTTGGAAGGCGGTGAAGCAGAACGCCCTTGTTCCCCTCTACCTTGACGGGCGTCTTGGTGGGGAGATCTGCGAACTCCACACCGTGCGTCCATCGAATCTCGATGATGGAGAGACGTACGAAAAGTTTCTATTTCCGGATGCGGAAGCTGCGGCCCTGCCATGTGCGGCACGGGCAATCATTCACCCTCCGGCGATCCTCGCAGGGATCGTCGCTTCGCAACTCATCCGCTGGATACGAAAGGAACGGTATTATCGGCGCATCGTTTTCGACGCGAAGACGATGACATTGCTCACCCAGTTTGAACGGAAGGGAGGCGCGTGATGCCTGCTGCAATGACAGCGAGCGTGATCAAAGTGACGACCCTCGGTGGGGACGTCAAGGAGGTGGATTTCGTCGAGGGTAAGGACGTCGCGTATTACCTCGGCAAAGCGGGCGCGCAGCTCGGTGAAAAGTCGACCGTGTCGGTCGACGGAAAGCCGGCGACCGTCAAGGACCCGGTTCCGGAGAACGCGGTGCTCATCGTAGCGCCGAAGATCTCGAACGGCTGAACGCTTCGCGCGGGAGGCGCGGATGCTTCGAGCGCTCTGGTGCATGGTTGTCTCAAGACACCGCACCGGAGCGCTTTTCGTTTTTGACAAGCCCTTGATTTATTCTGTCATTCATGTACGATGCACGTGGTGTATGATGTGTACGGATAGGAGCATGGCAGACAAACCGAGGAGGAAGTATGTTCTTTGCATCGCAGTACGACACCATCGTGTGTCGCGTGCGTGATGCCGTCCTCGGGTATGTGCCGGGGTGGATCACGCCAAATGGACTGACGCTCGTGCGTCTTGTCCTCGTTCTTCCACTCATGACAACCCTCGCGCTGGGAATGCGAGGAGCGGCAACAATCATCTTCATGATCGGTGCGGCAACGGATGCACTCGATGGTCCGCTTGCCCGTGTGCGGCGGATCGCAGGGGTGGGCTTCGGGAAAATTCTTGATCCCATCACGGACAAGTTCTTCTTTCTCGCCCCGCTCCTTTGGATCGTCGCATCTGGCGAGTACCGGTCGTTCATGCTCGCGCCATTCATTGCGCTCGAGGCGAGTATTGCCGGGCTTGGCATTGCCGAGTTCATTCGTGCAGAGTGGCGCCCATGGGCATGCACCGGCGCGAATGTCTTTGGGAAACTGAAGACGGGGTGCGAAGGCGTGTGCATTTGGGCACTGCTCATCGCCCCATCGATCGCGGTGCCAACATGGGCACCGGATGCATTACTTGCGTTCGCATGTATCTTCGGGCTCGCGAATGTCGCCGCCCGTTGGATGCAGATTCGTGCGTTTCGTATGGCGGAGCACACATGTTCAGGAGGAGGAAGTCGATGATGCCGCGAGGAGGCGGCAGGGGGACGGATGGCTTGAGCCAATCGTCCCTCTTTTGTTTCCGCCACGGAAACAATCCGCCGAGTTTGCAGGTGCCACAGAGCCGAAGCGAAGCGGAGGTATGCTCGGTGGCGGGAGAGGCGGACGGATAGCATGTTTTTGACTGATTTGATATACTTTTGTACTTATGGAAACCGAAAAAAACATCGTCATCCTTGGTGCCGGGTTTGCGGGGCTGCGCGTGGCACTCGATCTTGAGCATGCGGGTGTGCAGCGTGAGGGATATCACGTCGTTCTTGTTGATCACGCGACCCATCATCTCTACACGCCACTTTTGTACGAAGTTGCTTCTGTATTTCTTGATGGTATTCCGGAGAAGGAGCGTTTTTGTATGCAACAGGGTGTCGCGGTTGATCTGCAGGGTGGAGCGCTTCGACAGCGATTGCGGCATACACGGGTGATCGATGGGACGGTCGCTGGCATTGATCCCAAACAACACTGTGCACTGATCGAGGATCATGCGCCGATTCCTTACGAATATTGCGTCGTTGCACTTGGTTCTGTGGTTGAAGATTTCGGAATTCCTGGGATTCGCGAGCACGCATATTTTTTTAAAACCATGCACGATGCGATGCGGATTCATGAGCGCATTCACGAACTCGTGCGCCGAAAGGAAGCAGGGAAAGAAGTACTCGTTTCGATCGTTATCGGTGGTGGTGGTCCCGCAGGGGTTGAACTTGCTGGAGAACTCGTGACCTTTTGTCGTCGGACGTGCAAGCGTTTTCAGCTTTCGCAGGTTGATTTTACGATTACGATTGTGGAGGCATCAAATCGTCTACTCGCGTCACTTGATGCAACGCTTTCAGTTTGGGCACGCGAACGCCTCGAACGATTTGGTGTTGTTGTGCATCTTGATACGTGCGTGAAAGCAGTGAAAAAGGGAAGTGTGGTGATTGCACCGCGTCCATTGCGTGATGGTGAGACCGCAGACAATCTTCTTTGTACCATTGCGCATGATAAGGAAGAGAAAATTGAAGCAGATCTTTTTGTCTGGAGTGGGGGCATTCGTGCGTCGGAAGTGGTAAAACAGATGCCGTTTCTTCATGATGTGAAAGGCAGGATTGATGCGGAGGGGTCGCTTCTCGTGCAAGGGGAGGAGCGCGTGTTTGTTGCTGGTGACGCAGCGGCGCTCATTGACCCTGTGACCAGTCGTGTCGTCCCTGCACTTGCACAGACATCGATTCATGAAGGAAGTCTTGTCGCGCGAAATATCGTGCATGCGATTCGCAATGAGCCGTACGAACAGTATCGCTTTCCATTTCTTGCGTATGTGGTGCCGGTTGCAGGGAAATACGCATTTGCGCAGTTTGGACGTTTTCATTTTCGCGGTCGTATCGTTTGGTTCCTCCATCGTCTTATCGATTTGAAATATTTTATTTCTATTCTTCCATTTTTTTCCGCGCTCGCGCTTTGGTGGCGGGGGTGGAAAGTGTATGTCCAGAATGATTAAAATATTCAATATAAACATTATAAAATCAGCGATCGGCATTTTGTTTTTGTCTTCTTTCTTTTTAAGTCTCCCTGCACATGCGCAGGATGCCATTGTTACGGAAAAAATTATTTACGCAGTGAATGAAGAGTATGCGCAACTGAATCCACAATGGAGGGTTGGCGCGCAAGACATCATTGACTATGTGAACCAGGTGCTCGCACTGAACACGAATAAGCGATATGCCATGCAGGAATTCAAGACCCTTGATATTGCGAAATGGAATCAATTATCGAACGATCCAACATATCACTATGATAACGGGTATGGTGGAACAACGATATTTCATTGGGTCGAAACGCCAAATACGAAGATAAAACCCGATGTTCACTATACGCTTCTTGTCAACGTATCGAACTACACGAATATCAGCGGAGTTACTTTTCAGCAATTGTTTATTGTGGAGAATGATCCTCAATTTTCCACGCTTCTCGGGGAGAATACAAATACGTTTGGGGGGATCATGCTATTATTCCTACACGAATTCGGACATACCATGGGGCTTAGCGTTCCGGATTGGTACTTTTATGAATTTGATGATATGACCGGCGTTGAGCCGCGGTTGCCATCATTTAATTTGCGTGAGCAATATCCAAAAGACCCGATGAGTTCATGGACATCCTCTGGATATCAATTTACGAGTTTTAATGCAGCGATTATCAATAAGAATTTACGACATGAGAAAACCTATGCAGAGATACAAACGATCGCTTCCTCGCGTGTGCGGGTTATCGTGCAGGATGTGAACGGGCAAAGAATTCCAGATGCGACAGTGAAAGTTTTTGGTGGGCAGAAGGGGTGTTTTTATTGCAGGGAGGTTACTACAAACCCTGTCATTGAGACGGGAACGACGTCTGCGACGGGAGAGACGATTGTTACTGCACCGTCGGTGGCGTGGTCGTTGAATGAAGATACACAATCGAAGTATATCGGTCTTATCGTGAAAGCATCGAAAGGGGATCTCCGGGGCGGGGCATATGTTATTGGTCAGCACATGCAACAGAATAAATTTTTGACAGGGAACGATATTTTTGATCTTACGATACGTCTTGATACCACCTCTGTTGGAACGGATGGTATTTCCACAACAGTAGTCGATGCCCCGTCAACAGACACTATTGTCCAGCAATCTGATCCGACAAAGGACAGCGATAGTGATGGTCTCCCTGATGTTGACGAGCTGCGGCTTGGCACAGACCCAAAGAAGCAGGATACGGATGGTGATGGTTATTCGGATGCAGAGGAAGTACGTACCGGGCATGATCCATTAAAAGGAGAGTCACCAAAGTGGAAAAAATTTGAAAATAAGAAATTCGGAATTACCTTTCAATCACCATCGAAAGTGAACGCGTATGCAGATCAACGTGCGGGGGTGCTGCAAAGTTTTACCATCCAGATCGCCGATTCAACAGCAGCGATCACCGTGTACAAGAAGGCACAGTTCCTGAAAGAACGGCCGTGGATCGCAACACCGTTGTTGCGCGTCACCAAGAATTTTAAAGGGTTCAGAGAAGATCGGAGTACAAAGAATCGTGCAAAGAAAGCAGCAGGGTCCGGACCAGCGTACCTGCAATGGTTAAAACGAAAGGTTGGTGGATTACCCGCACTTGATCACCGGTATGCAAGTCCTGGAGGGGTCGGGAGAAGTGTCTATATTATTCGTGATGCATACGTGTATGATGTTTTCCACGACAGAGGTTATTTCTTGAACAAGAAAGGAGCATTGAAAACTGCGCCATATAAGGATTTTGAAAAATTTCTTACATCGATTCGATTCACATCCACGAAAGGAGAGAAGAAATAATTATATGAGAGATGATCACTTGTACGGCCTTTCCATTATTATTCCAAGTTATAATGAAGAGAAAAGGCTGGGGAGCACGTTGCGCGCAGTGCAGCACTATGTGGAAGAAAATAAAATCAATGCAGAAATTATTGTGGTTGATGACGGAAGTACGGATCGAACGTGTGATGTAGTTAAGGCATGTCAAAAAAGTACGCCATATCTTTCTTTGGTGCAATTAGGAACGAATAAGGGGAAGGGCGCTGCAGTGAAAAAGGGAGTTGCAGTGGCTCGTGGTGAGTTTATTCTTTTCACTGACGCGGATAACTCGACTCCGATTCAGGAATTAAGAAAACTTACGGATGCCCTCCATGCGTCGGGAGCCGATATTATCATTGGGTCACGCTATTTAAAAGACGATAGTGTCAAGATCATGCAGCCGACGTATCGAGTTTGTTTGGGGAGGTTTGGTAATTTTCTTATCAGAACATTTCTTCTTGACGGTATCTCGGATACACAGTGTGGATTCAAATTATTTCGCAGTCGTGTTGCAAAAGATATTTTTTCGCTGCAGCGTGTACACCGGTTCGGTTTTGATATGGAGGTGTTGATGATCGCGAAGCATCATGGATATACAATTCTCGAAGTCCCTGTTCATTGGTTCAATTCCGCGGATAGCCGCCTTCGGCCACTGCGCGATAGTTTGATCACATTGAAAGATTTGGTCTCGACGAAGTTTAATTGTTTGCTTGGCCGCTATAATAAAAACTAATCATACTTTTATGGTATACTATGGCTGAGGAGCATTTTTATTATTGTTGATGATCATTATGACATATGTTTTTCCAATTCGTGTAGGGCTGAGTATAGTCGGTACGATTTTATTTTTTATCTCTATTCTCGGAGTTCGGGCGGAGACTAGTACTCTTCCTGATCCCTCAAAAAGTATTGTGCAGGTACAAGTATGGTCATTGAACGTAGATTTTCTTGCGGAGCCCGTGCAACGAGGATCCGGCGTTTTTGTTGAGTTGCCAACGAATTCAGGGAAGCGGCCATTTATTATTACCAATGCACATGTCGTGACACTTCCGAAGGATATTCGTGAAACACGCGTTGAATCTGAGCCCATCATTTTTGTCTGTAGTCCACGAGTCGGAGAACGGATTCCGCGATGTCATACTGCGGCAGCAATTGTGAGCATCGATCATGATCAGGACCTTGCACTGCTTGCCCTTTTTAATCCATTGAATGGCGTATCGCTCGGGATGGACTCGGGAATTTCGGCTATCGATCTCACGTCAGGGACACAGCCGACTGTCGGCGACACGATTCGATTCTTCGGATATCCAAGCACCGGAGCCGAATCATTAACACTGACACAAGGTATAGTGAGCGGATTCCTCGATCGCGGCGCAACATCGCTCATCAAGAGCGACGCACAATTGAATCCAGGGAATTCGGGTGGTGGAGCATTTGATGCGGTTGGAAATTTTATTGGCCTTGCCAACGCAATTGTGAAGGGTCCTGGCGGCGCACTTGGACTTGCAATACCAGCGGATCGCGTGGCCCAGTGGACAGCAAGTCTTGGGAGCATTGACCTTGACTCCGTACGTATTGGTGCGTTGCCGCGCGGTATCACCATTGCGTTCCAGGATGCAGAGAGTCTTTTTCCAGAAATAGGATTCAGCGCGACACAGTATGCATTG
>JACQSD010000037.1 GCA_016206165.1 Candidatus Uhrbacteria bacterium | reverse complement strand
TTGAATGTAATTTTTTCTTTTTTTTCTTTATCTTGCTCGCGTGCGCCCGATTGTCCAAACATCATTGCGCGATTGTTCACGCCCTGCACTTGGCGTGCCATGAGCCAGAGGAGGAGTGCAATCAAGAGTACGGGGATAATGGCGGGGAGTAAATTTGCAAGCCAATAGCGCCATCCACTTTCTTCTTCAACATGAATTTTGAGCGCAGTCATCTTTTCTGGTGCGACGCCGTAATTCTTCATGAGCTCACTTAAGGATTCTCCACGTTCTTTCTGTGTGGTTGCACGTGAGCCATCAGCACGGACGAGCGTCATCGTGTCACCCCGGAGCGTCACGTCCTTCACCTCACCTTTTTGTATCGCAGTGACAAGCGCTGCAATGTCAATCACCTCTGTTTTTTCTTTTGGCGAACTCCAGGAACTGAAGAGGAATACAATGGCGATAAAGACGATAAAAAAGCCGAGAAAACTTTTGAAGAGTGGACGAAACATAGAAGGAAGTAAAGGATGAAGAAACGTAAGGGCAGTATACGGGTTTTTACAATGATTGGCAACCGATTCGCTTTTTTTCTATGCATGCGATATATTTGTGGCATGCGCATTCTCCGTCCCTCGGCACAACAATGGAGTGTACTCATCGTTGTATTCTTCAGCATCGGATTGTTTGTGGACGCTCCAGTCGCTTTTGCGCGGATGAACAAGAAACAGATTCAAACAGAATATCGAACGCTCCTTGGTCGTGATCCAGTTTCCGCAGAGCTCACCAACCGTGCTACGGTGCAAGGATCGCGAGGTGATTTACAAAAGAAGTTAGCAGCACTCCCTGAGCGCGATCGTGCAATCATGGCACTCTATAAAGATCTCCTCGCACGTCGACCGCGCCCACATGAACTTGCTGCATGGAAAAAAGACGGGACCGCATGGAAGGCGATACAAAAAAACATACTCACGTCGGCAGAGCGTAAGGCCGCACTCGACGATATGTATCTCAACATGGTTGGACGATACCCAAGCGATGACGAGCGCGCAGCGAGTATGCATGGAGACATGACACTTGAACGCATGAGAAAAACACTCATGACGAGTGACGAAAGAAAAACAGCGATCATCGATCGATTTGCGAGTGTGCTCTGGCGCGCGCCTGATGATGCAGAGATGTCATTCTTTTTAAATACTGGGCAATCCCTTGATTTTATTGGACAGAATACACAACCCGCAGCACACGCGGGTGATGATCAAAGTGTTGCCAATGATGTGGAACTTGTGCAGCTTGATGGGCTCCGGAGCTCTGATCTCGAGGGGGCACCACTCACCTATCTCTGGACAGTGATCGAAACGCCGCCCGATGTCGCCGTGACACTTGCTGATCCAACGGCAGCACGACCGACATTTCGCGTTCCATCAAATGGAGAGGATCCTCTCTATCAGCAAGAAGGCTTGTATCGTTTTCAACTCGTTGTATCTGATGGGCAAACAAAAAGCGCGTCAGATGAGGTTGATATTCATGTACGCATAGAAACTCGTTTCGAAACGGAACTACTCGTGCTCATCAATAAAGCGCGAACGGAAGGAAACACACAAGCAAAAAGTGATGGAGTGAAAGAAACGTCCATTGCACCGCTTGTGTTGCACGCGGCCTTAGTGCGTGCCGCGCGTACGTATAGTCGTACACTTTTTGTGAATGGAGGAGTGGAGTCGGTTGATCGGAATGGGCGTACGCCCACGGATCGCGCGCGCGAAGAAGGGTATCTCTTGAAGCGGATTGGTGAGAATATCGCGCTTATTAAATCAAAAACGCCGATACGGTTAACGACAAAACGTGTGCGAGGGATTATCGATGGGTGGCTCGCAAGTGTGGAGCATAAAAAGAATCTCATGCGTGGCGAGTTCACCGATACCGGCATCGGATTTTTTAGCGGGCGATTTGCGCCAGGAGAATATCGAATTTACACCGTACAGGTATTTGGTATCCCGAAGAGTGACGTTCTTGATGGAGCAGCAAATAAAGACAATCCGTTACCACCTCCTCTCCCGAAACCACTAGGGAAGGAGTGAAATCAAAAACAGCCCCGACGTACGTCGGGGCTGTTTTTATGATTATACAGTTGGCTCTTGTGCTGATTCTGGTGTGGATGCCAGAGCATCGCTCGATACGACGGTGTCCAATGGCGCCTCACCCGACTCTACCGGCTCGGCCTTCGTAGCCGAAGCTCCTTCGGCGAAGGAGGCAGGTTCAGTGAGCGCGCGGATCGAAAGTCCGAGTCGATGCTCAAGCGCGTCAATGGAGATAATTTTGAATTCACGAGTATCCCCGATATGTGCGATTGATTCTGGATTCGTCACTGGTGTATTCGCGAGTTCAGAGATATGTGCGAGGCCATGGATGTTCTCATCGAGTTCTACGAAGAGACCAAAGGGGTTGATTTTAATAATTTTTCCAGTCACCAATTGCCCTACCGTATACCGTTCAGCCGCCTCTTTCCAGGGGTCATCAATCAATCGTTTGATCGAGAGTGAAATTTTTGATCCATCGATTGAGATAATCTTTGCTTTTATTGTTTCGCCAACATGGATGACATCACGGGGGTGGTCAATACGTTGCCATGCAAGTTCTGAAATATGAACGAGTCCCTCAAGCCCACCGTTAAATCCAATAAATGCTCCAAAATCGACAACCCCGGTTACTGTTCCTTCTACCGTGTCACCGACCGCGAAGCCCTCGATAATTTTCTTTTGCCGCTCATCCCATGCGGCACGCTCGGAAACGATGAGCTTCTCTGACTGTTCTTGCACGTCAATCACCTTCACCTCAAATACCTGATTCGTGAAGCGATTGAGTTTTTCTAAAATGCGATTTTTATCACCACCATCAACCCGTGGGTAATGATCCACGGAAAGCTGAGAGACGGGAAGAAATCCACTCGTATTTCCTACACGAACGAGGAGCCCCCCTTTGTTCGCGCTGACGATGGTCGCAGGAATGATCGTTCCGAGTTTCATGAGCTCGCGTAATTTATCCCATGCACGTTTGTGCCCCGCATGTTGGAATGAGAGTTCTACTTGCCCGAGCTCATTTTCAAGATCGAGCACGGTTGCCGTTACATGATCACCCACTTTGACATTCGCGTATTCGCCTGATTCGTCGTGGAGCTGCGGCCCGCGCACGGTGCCGATGCGATATCCTTCAAGGTCGATCAAGACCTCATTCTTGGAAACCGCAACGATGGTTCCCTCGATCAAGTCTCCTGCTTTTGGGATTGCACGGCTTTGCTCTTTGAGTAATTGTTCAAATGGACTCAATTGTGTTATTTGTGTTTGTGTCATACGTATCCTATCGTGTCGTGATACCAAGCATTGCTTGGCCTTTTCGATAGGGGAAAAGGGATAATAAAGACGTGGGGAGAGCATAGCAAAGGAGATGGGATATGACAAGGGATTGACAAAACAGAGTTTTTTGACTAGTATGATAACGATACGTCATGCTCTGGCACGGTGCCTGAACAACATAGACGTAGTACAAGCAAGGAAGGAGCAAGCCATGAGCGCGAACAGCGTGTGTGGCAAGGGTATCGGGTATCATCAGGGCGGTGAACTTCTCCACGCGCTGGAGAAGGAGGGGCTCACGCCTGACATCGCGCAGGGAATCGTAGCCTCGCCCGGGAACGGGAAGGCGAAGGCAATGATGGCAGCAATCCTGTCGTCTGAGGCCGCTTCGGCGAAGCAGAAGGCGTCGCCGCAGCAGTGCGATCCCTTCGTCCTCGTCACGTCGTTCCCGGTCGTCGTCCCCGCGAACTACGACCACGCGACCCGCCTCGCGACGTTCCGGCGGGAACACGGGTCTGAGTTCGCCTACTACAACGGCGACATCACGGACGAACACTTCGTCCGTGCAACGACGAGACTTGTTCCGGGCCGGAAGTTCTCGGTCAAGGTCTTCCAGATTACCCGTCGGGTGAGCTCGGAAGACTGCCTCGCGCTCCTCGCGCGGGAGCAGGGGGTTCTCGTCGGGGCCGCGGGCGCGACCCTGGCCTACGAACAGGGGAAGGGTCAGTTGCCGAAGGGCCGCTGGCACATCTCCTTCGACGAGAAGGAGGCGCTCTGGGAAGACGCGTCTGGCCTCCACCGGGTGCCGCTCGTGGGCGCCTACGCAGACGGAAGC
>JACQSD010000036.1 GCA_016206165.1 Candidatus Uhrbacteria bacterium | reverse complement strand
GAAAAAGAAACATTAGACGCACCATCTCAAGAAGCGAAAAAGAAATTTAATGACGCGCAGAAAATAGCAGAAATTACCAACATTATCTTGCATGGCGAGAAGAGAGAGGGGAAGGATATACTTCATGGAGAGGCGCGTCAAATGAATGAGAGTATTGATAGGATTCGACATTACAAGGTGAAGTCGATTTCAGATCTTCTACCAACGCAGGTGGAAGATCCATTCCTTGTCGCAGAGTTTATTGTTGCTTGGAAGACGAGAGTTGATCGGTCGTTTGCGGATACCGAGGGTTATGGTGTCTTGGGGAATATCGATGAGTCTCTCCCCGACAAGCTTAAAGATAATGCATGGTTTATTATGAACGTTGCAGAGAGAACTGATTGGCCCGGCATATTCGCTTCCGCATCTGACCGTATCAAAGGTGATAGGGCATTTGTTGAGAAATTCATCGAGAAGTTTCCAGGTGCAATTACGCAGGCATCTGAAGAGCTGCGTCGTGATCCAAAACTCGTCATGAAGGCGCTCATAGGAGCACGCCCAGATTTGGTATCTTTCATTATGGGCAAGCTCCCGAGTGAGCTTAAGAATGACCGCGCATTTATGCTTGAGGCTGTGCAGCGATCCTCCGCAGACATGGATGCTTACAGCGAACTACCAGATCAGTACAAAGATGATCTCGATTTTGTTCTTCCACTTATAGAGCGATCACCATGGAACGCAGATAAACTGAGTTCTAGAATGAAAGGTCTCTTAGTAGATACTATGAGGGATTCGGGAGATTACGCGACTGGTTTCAAGCTTCTTGAGGCGTTGGGGATTGAACGTTGACAGTACGATGCACAAGGTCAGAATGGAGTAAAATAAACCATCTATGCACGTCTTCAACGAAATTATTGGGTGGTACGGAACCGTTGCGATTGTTGGCGCGTATTTTTTGAATAGTTTTGGGATTCTGTCGGCGACGAGCTGGCCATACCAAGTGCTCAATCTCACCGGCGCGATTGGGATTGTCGTTGTCTCGTTCGCGAAGAAGGCATACCAACCTGCTGCGCTCAATGCAATCTGGACCGTGATCGCCGCGATTGCGCTCGTGAAGATTCTGTTTGTGTAACATTGTTGACAACCCGACTTGACGCGCCTTTACTACTGCGCTATATTAATCATAGGTATCAACGATCGAAACCGTTTCCGTCTTTGGCGGAATATAAGAATAGCCTCGACAACACGTCGGGCTGTTTTTATTTTGTTTTTCATTTGGTATACTATACGTTGCGCGGACGAGTAGTTTGGAGAGTATTTCCAGCCGGGCTGGGCGATCGTTGATACCGATTTGTTCCGTCTTCACTGACGGAAGCGGTTCGACTCCGCTGCTCTCCGCGCTAAGGATTTTTAGTTCTATGCGATTGCTTATCACTGGTGGAGCGGGGTTTATGGGATCGAATTTTATTCGATACCTCATACGGACATATCCGACGTATGAGATTATTAATTTTGACAAACTTACCTACGCGGGAAATCTTGAAAATCTGAAGGAGGTAGAAAATAATCCACGGTATCAGTTTGTCCGTGGCGATATCAGTGATGCCGATGCTGTGTCGGTGGCAATCCGTGGAGTTGATGCGGTCGTCAACTTCGCCGCAGAGACACATGTGGATCGTTCAATCATGGATCCAACCGCGTTTATTCGCACTGATATTTTTGGAACCTACACGCTGCTTGAAGCAGTGAAGAAATATGGAGTAGGTCGCATGATTCAGATTTCGACAGACGAAGTATACGGGTCGGTTGCGGAAGGGGAGGCTGATGAGTCCCATCCTTTTGAACCGAATAGTCCATACTCTGCATCAAAGGCAGGGGGCGACCATCTTTGCCGTGCGTATGTGAAGACGTATGGAACTCCGGTGATCGTGACGCATGGGTGTAATTTTTACGGGCCGAATCAGTATCCAGAAAAGTTTATCCCGCTTTTTGTTACGAACTTGATTGAAGGGAAGAAGGTGCCGCTTTATGGCGACGGAAGGAATATCCGTGAGTGGATTTACACCGAGGATCACTGTCGCGCGGTTGATCGCATCGTGCACGATGGAAAACTGGGCGAAGTGTACAACATCGGCTCTGGAGAACGATACACGAATATCGAGGTTGTCGAGATGATTCTGCAAGAGTTTGGAGGGGGAGACGAGATGATCGAGTATGTGCAGGATCGCCCAGGGCATGATCGCAGGTATGCGCTTGATTCGTCCAAGATTCGTCGCGAACTTGGTTGGAATCCCGAGGTTTCATTCCGCGATGGACTTACGAAGACCATCGCGTGGTATAAAGAAAATCAGGTATGGTGGAAGAAATTGAAGTCCGGAGAGTATTTGGAGTATTACATGAAACTATATGGTGGTTAACTTCACGAGAGATTGTTTTATTACGTGTACGGTTAATTTGACTTTGTAGATAGCGTATGCTATGGTTATTTAATATTTAATTTGCTAAGATTGTCACAGAGTTCGATATAAGGCATTAGATCATAGAATTAAATGTCTTAAGTCGAGAAGTCTGCGACGTATACACATATGCCAGGTAGTCCAGAATTAACCCATGAACAGGAAACGGCTCTCACAGAAACGAGAGAGGAATCCGACACGGCTGCAAAGCAGGAAGCGAATGTGCGAAATCGGGAAGCCATAGAGTGGAATCGAGGAGCGAAACAAAAGGCAAAAGCATTGCAAAGGGAATTATCTCGTGGTGCGTACGATGCCGCTATAGCCAAAGGGATATCCGATCTGCGGGGTAGTATTCGTCAACCTGAGTCAGGCATGAGTGTATTGCATCAAGAGGCGGCATCGAAGGACAGGGCAATGGAGCATGAAAAGAACGAAGCGGTGAGACGAGCGGAGGAAGAGAAGGCTGCAGAGAACAGACGCATCGCGGAAGCAAATGATCGGGCAGAGCAAGAGTTGGTAAGACAAAGGAAAGAACCGGCCAGACAAAAAGCGATAATGGAATTACGCGCGGAATATATGAGACTTGCAGAAGAGCAGGCGGCGGTGGAGGAACAAAAGAGACCAAAAGGCCGCATGAGAGCGTTTATTGATCGAATTCGGGGTGAAAAGAAGTTAACAGGCATGGATGTTATGCACGAGGCAGCGAATGTGATTGACATGAAAAGAGATGAGGAGCGTTCAGAAGAAGCAGATGAGAGAGAATATAGGGAGAGGCAGCGTGTGAGAGGAGAAAGGGAAAGGGCAAGACTTCAGAAACTCGAAGAATTGAAGGAAAGAGCAAAGGATCTTGGCATTGAGAAAAGTGAGTACGAAGCGCAGTTTGAAAGAAATAAGTCGTAAGATAGTGGTATATAACAGCAGCTACTTGCGGGTGGCTGTTGTTTTGTTTTTTTGTTATGATTAAAATGTATGGGAGCACACACAGTAATTCTCGGTGCAAAAGGAATGCTCGGTGTTGAACTCGTCCGAGTTTTTTCGGATTCGGAAGTGCTTGCGTGGGATCGGGAGCAATTGGATATTACGAACGGAGAAGATGTTGTACGTCGCATCGTAGAAGCTCGTCCCACGCTCATTATCAACGCCGCAGCATACAACGCGGTTGATAAGGCAGAGGAGGAGCCGGATGTTGCGAATCGAGTGAACGGCGATGCAGTCGGATACCTTGCAAAAGCAGCAGAGGATTGCGGCGCAACGTTTGTGCATTATTCCTCGGATTATGTTTTCGATGGGGAAAAAAGCGATGGTTATCGCGAGGACGATACGCCAAACCCAATCTCCGCTTACGGCCGATCAAAATTTCTCGGAGAACAAAAAATGCAGAATGCAGAATGCAGAATGCAGAATTATTATTTAATTCGTACGAGTCGACTTTTTGGTAAAGAGGGTGGAGGCAAGAAGAGTTTCGTGGATACAATGCTTGCACTTGCGCAGACGAAGGATCGTCTCGAAATCGTTGACGAAGAATTCGCGAGCCCGACATATGCAGCTGATCTCGCAGAACAGACGCGGAAAGTTATTGATTCAAAACAACCCTCGGGTATTTATCATATCACGAATAGTGGCGTATGCACGTGGTATAATTTCGCTCAAGAAATCTTTGCGCAGGCCCCACATACAAAGGTGCCCATTGTACAGCCGGTGCCGTCTTCAAAATTTCCTCGCCCCGCCAGACGCCCCGCATTTTCTCAACTCCTGAACACAAAACTTCCGCTGTTGCGAACTTGGCAAGAGGCACTGCGAGCCTATCTTGAGAGTATCCAAAAATAGACCGTCAGTGCATAAAAAGCATGCTCTATAAAATGTTGCTATCGCAACAAAATATAGAGCACGAGAAATATCATTGATGCATGAGAGAAAATTTTTCAATTATTAAAAATCCCGTCTGCGGTGTGTACACACAGACGGGATCGTTTTTTGTACGGCGCATATGAGCGCCGGCGGTTCACCGAGGGCGTAGTCTCCTAATCGAGGAGACCGGTTGCGCGGAGGAGCGCGTTCCGTGTACGCGCTGGAACTGCTTCGCCGTCGATTGCTTCAGCGAGGTTGTACGCCACCTCGTCTCGAAGTCCGAGATCGCATGCAGCACGGCGATGATCACTGGTGACATAGCGCTCACCGAATTCGTGTTGTGCAACCGCTGTGATCGGGCACACCTTGTGCTCGTTCAGATGACCACGAATCCTCCCTGACTCGAGTCGCCATTGCGCGTTGACCTTCGGCAGGAGTCGGAGGAAGTCCTTGAGTCGCATGCTCCCAGAGCGCCTTTTCCGCTCCCCGAGGCCAGTCGCACGCAGGAGATCATCGCGTATGTCCCTCCGGATCCAGTTGGGAACGCATGAGGCACCGTCGATTTGTGACGCGATTGATCGCCTCATTCCCAAGAGGCTTGAGAATTCCATGCCCTGTCCTACGGTGAATGTAGGAATGGAGGTTCTCCAGCGGATGACCGCAGTGAGTGGCGAGTACGTTCTCCCTCCACGGCGACAGCGAATCATTCCGCCGCTTGTGAGGTGCCAGTGTACCTTGAGCTCGCTCAGCACCTTCAGAAACTGCTTGTACGTCATGCGCATGAACCACCCCCTCAATTATTGAAAGTCCGTCGAGAACACGATTAGAGTATCATACCAGAAAGAAGAATCATTTGAAATGGAAAACCGCCGAGGACCCTGTTGTGCAGGATCGCTCGGCGGCTCAAAATGAGAGCGTGGCATAGAAGCCTGGCGCTGCTCGCCATTCGATGATGACGAGTGCTGGCCGGATTTCCCATGCTCCGACGCGCCAGAATGTTGGTGCAGGATCATTGATCCCGCACATGCCTTTCATGTGCCACCACATGTCAGGCAGCTTGCCGACGAAATCGAGCGCAAAGGCAGTCTGAAGCATTTCGTAGCTTCCGCCCATGGCGTTGATATAGTCGAGAAGGTCTCCTTTACCCCCGCGATCACGATAGTCATGCAACGCATAAAGCGTTGCGTCCATACCAAGGAAGAGTGTATAGGCGTGTGCGAATCGCCCCGAGACGTCGCCCGTCCGCAAACTCTCGTTGTATATGGTGTAGAGATTGCTCGT
Organism: Candidatus Uhrbacteria bacterium; assembly: GCA_016206165.1. Lineage (GTDB taxonomy): Bacteria > Patescibacteriota > Patescibacteriia > JACQSD01 > JACQSD01 > JACQSD01. The sequence goes on along the minus strand of JACQSD010000036.1, from coordinate 10,662 downwards.
TGCACCAAGCCCTGCGAGGGCGCTGTGCACGGTGATACGCCGGTCGATTTGTTGCTCGAGGAGGCGCTGTCCGATCGGGACATAGCGCCAGTTGATGCCTGGGAGTTTGATACCAGAGTCGAACGGACTCCGTGTTTCCCATTTGACCCCGACGTCGCTGTCTTCGCGCAGCTCCCACAGGCGATAGAACCGCGGCTTCGCACGAATGTGATGTGGCGCGCGTCCTGCGAGCGCATCCTCGCGAATGTGCCCTGCAAGTTCGTGTGTCGCAACACTCGTGAGGAGTGCGGTGTACGCGATCCCGACGGTCTCGGCACTTTTCACCGCGATACGACGCTGTGCAACGGTGCACCCATTGTTCATCAGTATGGTAGCAGCGGTTGCAAGATATGCAAGCCCGACGACGATCCGCCACAAGCGGATCAAATTCCGATCGCTCATGACGTTATCTCCGTATAGTAGTTGAAATGAAAGGAACGGTCAGACACTCCTATAACATCCGATCCTACGATATTTTGATCGTCGTGTCAACACCCCCCATGGCATCATAACGATACAGTGTATCAAAAAATCTTCTGTTCCACTTTATGTCCGGTCGGACATAAAGTGACTTTTTTTGGATGCTCTATAAAATGTTGCTATCGCAACAAAATATAGAGCACGAGGAATATTGGTGATGTGTGAGAGAAAATTTCTAAATAGAAAAGCGCCGGGAGTCTCTCAGAGACCCCCGGCGCCGTGGTTCAAACTTTGTTCAGAATTGGATCGGATCGCTGTGGATCTGCGGGATCCTCCCATCCCCAATCCACTGGATTCTGCCATCCGACCACTCGATGTTCCCTACGATGAACGTGATCGGGATGCTGCTCGGAAACATAGCGCTATCGATCGCGAACCCCCAGCGCATCGTCTGGCCTGCCGGAATCGTTGCTCCCCAGTTGAGACGGAGTGAGATCGATGCCTGTGCGGTATAGCCTATGCTTCCCGTCGCGATCACCTGGTTCGTATCGAGATCGACGAGCGATACGTCGCCCGTCTGGAGCAGGTTCTGCCCCACCGGGAGTTCCCAGGCAAACGTGACATCACACGACCCGTTGATGATGACATCCCCTTTTCTGTCTGCGGTGAGTGCGAGGTCGAGAACGTCTGCCTGTTGACTTGGTGCGATGTTCCCCGAAGGTGACGTTGTCTCACGAATGACGCTGAGGTCGGTCTTATACGCCGGTGCGTATCCGTGGAATCGCGATCCGATACTCCCACCATTCGCTCCAGCCGTAAGGCAAGGAGAGATGGGGGAGAGGCGGAAGTCGCTCCAGACGGGATTGACCATCACCGGATTATTTATGAAATCGGAACCGCGCGGTGTAGTGCTCCGCATGTTTGTGCTCATGTTTACGTAATATGCGGACGCATTCCTGCTCCAGACGCAATTCCGCGTATTTTGGAGTGTTGCCTCACTCGCCGTGTCGAAGAGAATTGCTTCGGATCCGAACTGAGCAAGAATGCTTTCCTCCACGACCGTATCTGTGCTTTGGATTACGTACACGGGGCGGTTGTTTCTGATCAATGAAGCGCGTGTGACGTGCGTCGTTGCGCAGGCTTCGATGTGCACGGCGCCATGCGTGTAGAGAATCATGACATCGCTTGCCTCGGCATTGACGCACGAGATGAACGAGAGCGCCTCATACCCGAAGGACATGAGACATCGGCGTACGGTAATATTTGTTTCACCCGTTGCGGTTACCCACATGCCGATCGGGTTCCACGGCCGCATCGAACAGTCCTCGATGCGAGTGTTCGACTTCAGGACAAACGCCGTGCCACCGAACTGACCGTACCAGAGCAGTTCCGTGATTCCGATGCCGGCTCCACGAACAGTGACGCCGTTCGGAACTTCCACAGTGTCATCGATCGTGTGCGTCCCAGGAGAGAGCTCGATCTCGTCGCCGGATTGTGCGACGAGCACCGCTTCGCTCAAGGTTACATACTGCCCGGGGACACGGAGAATGTGACTCGAGGACGTGGTCTGCTTCGGCGCCACCACGGTCGTGGCATTGGCGATCGTCTGCACGTTTGACGCCGGGTGAACGCCCTTGCGGGTGAACGGCCTCGATTCATTCCTCTTGCATCCACCGGTCATGACCACCATGACCGCAGCCAGTACTACCAATACGGTGTGATTCTTCATGATGCACCTCCCATGGTGTGAGCTTCGTTCAAGATGGGTGAATGGTTTCTGTAAATTCTGCTAGTCCTTGTCTAGCGTATTTGTTTTCGTATAGATTTTTGAAGGCCAAACAGATGTTCACGAACAAATTACTATACGCGATTATTTGTATTTTGTCAATGTTTCTTGTCAAATACCCGTATGTTTTTTGCATTTTGTCAATGCCCTTGCTAGACTTCTATTGAATGATTATGCCCACAGATATTATCATCGTGCGCACAACAGTGTCCCGGAGTACGCTCCAAACGATGGCGGAGCAGTCATTTGGCGACCTCGTCAAGGCGACGGTTGATGTTGATCGTGCAATTCTTGCGATTGGCGGCGAGCTTCATGCGGACGAAGAACAACAATTGCTCGCCGATGGTTCGCGGCAACAAGATCTCTGGGGGATTAATTTGTATCCCTCGCGCGTAGATGCATCATGGATTGAATACGATTCGATGATCAATGTGCGGCCGTCGCAAGGGAACCGATCGCGTGGCGTTGAGGATCCGCAGATGCGGGAACGCATTCGGTTCATCGTCGAGCAACGAGTGACACAATCATTATGACCACCGCACATCCATCACTTGCTGCAGGGCGATGGCAGACACTTTCACTTGTTGAGCAGTTCGGGAATATCGGAAGCGAAGTCGGACGTGCGCTGCGCTGGCATGCACGGGGTGAGCACGAACACTCGCTGCATGCACTCGATCGTGCATTAGAACTTTTTGATTTGACGATCACGGATCCGCGCTGGCGCACGCGATTGAAAGAGCCGCTTCGTGCACGTGAAATTGTTTGCGATTATTTTTTTGGGGGCAATACGCATCGTTCTACCGCAGCGTCACTTGAACAATATTTTATGACATTCGCAACCGCCGCCCGAATGCGGCGATGATGTGGATGATGCGTGTGGCGAAGTCTTCTTAAAACTAGATTTTTCCCTGCGCTCTTGGCGCAGGGGGCTTCATTAGTACAAGAAACCGATAATTCACTTTATGTCCGACCGGACATAAAGTGATTTTTTTGTTTGCTCTAGAAAATGTTGCGATAGCAACAAAATATAGAGCGCGAGGAATATCGTTGATGCGTAAGAGAAAATTTCTGAATAGAAAAGCGCCGAGAGTCTTTATGAAGACTCTCGGCGCTGTGTTCATCGGTTTCGCCTTCCAGGCGTTACCGATATTGGTGGAGAATCATCGACCGCCCACTTTGTGTGGTGATCCACATTCCGTCTCTTCCATTCACGAAGTAGACGGGTGTCCGAGGACCATTACTTACGGTGTGGAGGATGAAGTCGGGCCATTGCCCGACGTAAACGGCTCTCCAATCTACACCGCCGTTTTCGGAGAACCACACGGTTTGTGAAAGATCCACGATCCAGATGCGGTCTCCTTGAACATGAGCGCCGTGAATCGGTTGTGCCACGTGTGGCGGGTACTGCGCATACCCGCTGGGCGTGCGTATGAAGTTCCGCCCGTACGCCGTTGGTACGCCTCCCGGAGTACCGAACGTGAAGAACTCATCGTTCAACATGGTCTGTTGGTCAGGCAGAAATTGCTGCCAGTTCGTGCCGTCCGTGGATTGCCAGATGGCATTCAGGGAAGTTCCACTGGTTTCCCGACCAGTGAGGTATACAGTTCCATTCGCATCCGGCTGTACGAACTGATAGTCGTCGGCGCCCTTGGGGTAGAAGGCGGGGCCAATCCAAGACCCACCGCTCGCAGACATACCGATAGGGAATCGGTCTCCGCGCGTCTGTGAGGCTCCCCAGTAGTGGAGGCCTTTGTTCGTATCCCACAGCAGTGCTTCACCACGGTAAAATTCCCAGTCGTTGAAGTGAAGCATGTTGATATCGCCCCACGTCACGCCGCCGTCCTTGGTTTCCCGAACATCGAACTCCGAATACCCGAGCGGATTGTACGTGGTCGCCGGGGCAGTCACGTAGTGTGTCGTGATGATCCACCCATGGTTTGGTGTATCAAAGGAAACTTTGTAGTGCTGATCTCCGGAAAGTCGCGACGAAACCTGGAGTTCATTCCAGTCATTCTTCGTGGTAAATGCGCCCATGCGACTCGAGTAGAGATGCGCGGTTGGCCCGTACATCCACGTGGTTGTGGCGACGTAGATCGTTGGGTATCGTCCGTGATCGTCAGCCACGGAGACGCCATCGATTGTGTAGTTGAACTTGGGATTGAACGACGGGAATGCGCCGTCGGGCAGTGGAACGACCGTGATCGTATCCACATGACTCGTCGTCGCGCTTCCTTTCGTCATTTCCTGCCGGCAGCCCATCGCAGTGACGAACAGAACACAGAGAACGGCCATGAACTTCCGCATGATGCACCTCCAAAGAGTGGGTGTGTGGTTTGGTGTCGAATTTTTTGATCTTTGCCAGTCCTTTCTGGCGGTGAGTTTTTAAGGGCCGAACATGTTTTGAGAACCGGTTACTATACACGAGATTTTGCATTTTGTCAATGCCCTTGCTAAACTTCATACATTCGGAACCTCATCCCCACCTTCTCCTAAAAGGAGAAGGGGTAATCGATTTGTGAAGGGTATTATTTTAGCTGGTGGGAATGGGACACGGCTCTCACCACTGACAAAAGTTACCAATAAGCATTTGCTCCCGGTCTATGATCGGCCCATGATTTATTATCCCATTCAGACGCTCGTCGATGCTGGGATTACGGAGATCATGATTGTCTCGGGCAAAGGGCATGCGGGACATTTTCTTGAACTCCTCCGATCGGGCAGCGAGTTTGGTGCGCATTTTTCGTATGGCGTGCAGGAAGAAGCGGGCGGGATTGCGCAGGCACTCTCGCTCTGCGAAGATTTTTCTGATCACAAAAAAGTAATGGTGATTCTTGGTGATAACATTCTTGAAGATAATATCAGGGCTGCTGCACAGGCATTTGAAAAACAAGACCGCGGCGCGAAAGTTTTTCTGCACTCGGTCGAACATCCACAGCACTATGGGATTGCGCTCCTCGAACATAATAAGCTCACAAAAATCGTCGAGAAACCAAAAGAGAATCTTGGGAATCTCGCAGTGACTGGCGTGTACATGTACGACAGTCAGGTGTGGGATGTCGTAAAAACACTCAAGCCTTCCGGTCGGGGAGAGCTTGAGATTACCGATGTCAATAATTTTTATGTGCAGCAGGGGACGATGACGCACGAGGTCCTCAATGGCTGGTGGGGGGATGGAGGAGAATCGGTTGATTCGTTGCTTGAAGCAGCAAATTTGGTGGCAGCGAAACGGCGGCAACAGAAATCCTAAATCCTAAATTCTAAACAAATTCAAAATCAAAATGTCCAAAATCAAAAAAATGTTTTGAATTTCGATCATTTGGATTTGTTTAGGATTTAGAGTTTCGAGTTTCGGATTTCTATTTTATCTCGTACCAATCCACCCCCGTGGTTGCAGAGAAGAGGTCCCAGATTGCAAGCCATTGACCCTTTGTATCAACCGCGGCAGTTCCCGCAATTTGCATTTTTGCAAGCGACACAAGATTGCGGTGATCACGACCATCGATTTCGAGTATATCGACGGTCTTTTTTGTTTTTGTGAAAATATATTCATTACTTGGGTGCCAGAATACGGATTCGATTAGGTCTTCGACACGTGCAATCCGTTCCTTTGTATTTCGTTCTAAATCCCAGAGAAATATTTCCTGGTCATTCCAATACGCAAGGCGGCGCCCGTTTGGCGACCATGCGGTTCCAAGGACATTCGAAAATGTTTCGATCACCGGGGGTGTTGTCCGTGGCTCGCGTTCAATCAAATATGCTCGTTTCGTCCGAGTATCGAGGAGTGTGAGGAGATGCTCCTGTTCCGCGGTGACACGGAGATCATTCGGCGCACTGGGGATGGTCACCCGTTGTTCAATCGTTTTGTCAGAAGGGATGCGTGCGCGAAAAATTGCAGTTGTTTCTCCATTGTGGTCTGGTGTGAGGATAATAACGCGGTCTTTATCAAGAATAAATGGGAGATCATAGGATTGTTCTGGGACAATGCTCTGTTCAACTTTTTTGTCATCAACATTCATGGTGACAAGGAATACACCTTTTCCGATTTTTGTATATCCAGCAAGGGTGTCGTCATTCGTTGCATCCCACGTGAGGCGCGTGAGCGGCATGGTAACAAATGATTCGAGTGGAACGATTGGTGCTTGTTCATCAAGAGGAACAATGCGGGTGATCGTTTGCCCACCACTTTTCCCAATGACAAGGAGCCACTGCCCTTGGTGCGACCACGAGAGCGTGGTTACCTCCGTAAAGATGGGGAGATTGGGGATCGTCGTGGTTCCCCGCGGGGTCATGCGTTCGACATGGATGCCGTCGGGAGCCACGCGTGCAACGGCAACAAGCGCATGCACTGGGTGTGGCGCAAATTGCGTGAGCATCGCATCGGTGTGTACAGGGAGCGATTGTTTGAAGAGATTGACATGGCGCACAAATGTCGTCGTGTATTCTGGAATCCAGAGGCGTTTTTCCCATGAGAAGTATCCTTCTTTCTCAATACGAATCGTATAATTCCGCGGTGTAAGGCCGCCAATCCGCGCCGGTGATTTCGTTGCCATTGCCGTATCATCAATCATGAGCGTTGCATCCTTTGGGAGATATTCAATCACCAGGAGTCCGGTTTTATAGAGTGTTTTTTGATTCCAGTCAAAACGATAACCATTTGCATACAAAATAAGCATCGGCGCAATAAGGACGAAAAGGAGCATGAACGTGAGATAGATGAGACGACGTTTGAAAAGACTCATAATGTATTGTATGCTGTTTGACTATGCCCTGTAGTGAAACTTCGCCCAGTCAGCCTTCGGCATGACTGTCATTGTTTATCTGCAGAGCTGTTTCTTGAATAACATTTTTTCTTCTTTCGTCGATTGATCCGTAAGGATCAGGCGAAGTTCTACTACAGGGTATGTCCAAGTTTGTTATCGAAGGCGGTCATGCACTGAAGGGTTCCGTGCGGGTGAGCGGAATGAAGAATGCAGCGACACCAATCCTCGCAGCCACACTGCTCACCGATGAGCCGTGTATTGTGGAGAACGTTCCACGCATTCGTGATGTGGAGCGGATGATTGAAATTCTCCAAAGTCTCGGCGCAACGGTCGCGTGGACTGGCGATCATACGCTTACCGTCCATGCCGGTAGCCTCAATCTGAAAACATTGAATACGAAAGCGGTGGGTGCGATGCGTTCGTCGATTTTGCTCTTAGGACCCCTCGTTGCACGTTGTCAGGAGGTGACGATTCCTGAACCGGGTGGATGCATCATTGGCAATCGACCAATTGATGCGCACATTCTCGCACTTGAGCAGCTTGGCGCCACGGTCAAACGCACAAACGGGTCATATCATGTGACTGCACGTGCGCTCCGAGGCTCAACCGTTATTCTACCAGAATTTTCGGTTACTGCAACTGAAAACTTGCTCATGGCCGCAGTACTCGCCGAAGGAACGACCGTGGTGCACATTGCAGCTGCTGAGCCGCATGTGCAAGATCTCGTGCGGTTCTTGAATACGATGGGGGCAGACATTGATGGTGCCGGCACTCATACACTTACGATTCGTGGCGTCAAAAAGTTGCATGGGGCTGAGCACACGATTATCCCAGATCAAATTGAGGCAGGAACGTTTGCCGTCGCAGCAGCGCTCACACGTGGGAAAGTGACGATCGAAGACGTTGTCCCTGAAGATATGGAGCTTGTGCTTTTGAAGTTACAGCAGATTGGAGTGAAACTGACGATCGAGCCGCACGGTGATCGCGCGCACATCCATATTGCTGCAACGTTTCCGCTCCACGCATTTCGATTGCAGGCGTTTCCATATCCTGGGTTCCCGACCGATCTTCAAGCACCGTTTGGCGTGCTCGCCACGCAGTGCACGGGGACATCCCTCATTCATGATCCAATGTACGAGAGTCGGCTTGGGTATGTGAGTGAACTCGTGAAGATGGGTGCGAACGCAGTCATTTGCGATCCACACCGTGTGTTGGTGACCGGGCCAACCCCATTATATGGCCAGGAAATGCGGAGTCTTGACCTTCGCGCCGGAGCGACGCTCGTGATCGCGGGTCTCATCGCGAAAGGCGAGACGATCATCCATGATGCAGAGATTCTTGATCGTGGGTATGAAAAGTTAGCAGAACGTTTGGCTGCGCTTGGGGCAGTGATCAAGAGGGTTGAGTGATTTATGTTTCTCAAGTACAATAAAAATGAATCAAGGACAACCTCACCCCAACCCTCTCCTATGAGGAGAGGGAGGCCGCGTATGTTCTCAAAACGATTCATCATTCTTGGAGCAGCGGTTATCCTCGCCACTGGATTCTGGGCGGGAGTGCTTTTTGATTCGATTCCAGGGTCAATGATTGGATTTGTTCGCGCCCAGTCGGACTCGTGTTTTTCAAGCCAATTTACACACGGAAAAGCCCCTGACGCGAAAGGGAAGCCACTTGATTTTAATCTTTTCTGTGAAGTTTGGGAACGCATTCAGCGGCGGTTTGTGAATCAACCAGTGTCTGATGAAGCGTTATTTTATGGTGCGCTCAAGGGTCTTGCAGGATCAGTGGAAGATCCATATACGGATTTTCTCATCCCGAAAGTTTACCAACAATTTAATCAAGATCTTGCAGGATCATTTGGTGGTATTGGAATTGAGATTGGTATGCGGAAAGGTCAGCTTGTCGTGATTGCACCACTCAATGGAACGCCTGCAGATCGTATTGGTCTGAAGGCTGGGGATTTTATTGTGGAAATTGATGGAAAAGACACGATCGGCATGACATTGAACGATGCAGTAAGCATGATTCGTGGACCAAAAGGGAAAACAGTGAAATTGAAGATCATGCGTGAAGGGTTGAGGAAACCAAAAGAATTCCCGATTGTTCGCGACACCATTGATATTAAGAGTGTGGAGTGGTTCATGGCGCGTCTCACGAATGGTGGTATCGTAAAAAAGAATGAGGGGACGATTGCGTACCTTAAGTTATCACACTTCAACGAAGATACAACCTCGCGTTTCAATAGCGCAGTCTTGGAACTGCTCCAGAAGAGCCCAAGGGGCCTCATCCTTGATTTGCGGAATGATCCAGGAGGAATTCTCGATGTCGCTATTGAAGTGACGAGTGCTTGGGTTCCGGAAGATGTAGTCGTCGTGAAACAGAAACAATTCAACGGATTGAGCATTGAGCATCGTGCGGTTGGAAGTGCACCAATACGGGGAGCACTCAAGAATATAAAGACCATTGTGCTCGTCAACGAAGGGAGCGCATCGGCATCAGAGATTCTTGCTGGTGCGTTGCAAGATCTAAAACGCGCGACGATTGTGGGGAGGAAGACATTTGGCAAGGGGTCGGTGCAGGATGTCGCGGAATATCGCGACGGGTCGGCACTCAAAGTGACGATTGCAAAGTGGTTGACACCAAATGGGCGTTCGATCAATGAAGAAGGCATTAAGCCAGATGTTGAAATCAGTGACGCAGCGCTTGAAAAATTTGAGAAGACAGAAGGGAAGGGACCGGATCCATTTTTAGTGAAGGCATTTGAACTTCTTGGACAGCCGATCGTCACGAAAGCAAAAAATCACAGAAACACAGAAACACCGAAAAAGTGATTCAGTGATTCAGTGATTCTGTGTGCATATGCGACTGACTATCCCGATTCCACAATTTGAACAAGCGCGGACGATGATGCGGCGTGCTGGATACGCGGAACATTACGATCGCAATTCTGGAGAGACGAGCTACACGCGGCGGCTCGCCGGAGGGTTTTTCCCAAAATATCACGCGTATGTGGAGGAACGGGGACAAGAGCTCTCGATCAACCTCCATCTTGATCAGAAACAGGCATCATACGCAGGGTCGCGGATGCATAGCGGAGAATATGATGGCGAGCTTATTGAGCGCGAGGTTGAACGGTTGCGTACACTTTTTGTCCGAGGTGTGGTAGAATAGAGGAGTATGAAGATCAAGATCATTCTCCTGCAGAATGTCCCTGATCTTGGGGACAAGGATGATGTCGTTGAGGTGGCCGAGGGCCATGCTCGGAATTTCTTGATCCCAAAAGGACTCGGCATCCTTGCCACACCGGATACATTGCGCGCGCGTGATGAACGGAAAGCAGCAGCTGTTCATACCGCGGAGACGGAGCTCAAACACGTGCAAAAACTTGCCGAGCAACTCGATGGCATTGATGTAATCATTGAAGCAAAGGTTTCGGAAGAAGGGACGCTCTATGCAGCAGTCACTCAAGAGCGCATTGCAAAGGAATTGAGCGTCATGGGGTATTCCGTTGATGCGACGTGGATCCTTGTTCCCGAGGCAATAAAGGAAGAAGGGGAGTACGACGTGCAGCTCCATCTTCCCCATGGTCTTGAAGCAATCATTAAAGTTATTATTAAAGGAGTATGACAAATACAAAATTTATTTTCATGATCGGTG
>JACQSD010000044.1 GCA_016206165.1 Candidatus Uhrbacteria bacterium | reverse complement strand
TCTAAACCCTAAATTCTAAACAAATTCGAATGATTGAAATTTAAATTTTAAACATTCGATCATTGTTTAGGTAATTAGGATTTAGGAAATTAGAGTTTTCGCTTATGTTGTTTGTTCTTCTGCCACGATCACCTTTGCATGACGTAACACTTTCCCATGCATCGTATATCCTGCTTGCGCCTCTTCGACAATCGTGCCAGGCGGGCTGCCTTCTACTGCAAGTTTCCCAACTGCTTCATGGAACTCTACAGAAAATAGTTTGCCGATGGTCTCCATCTTCTCAATGCCATAGTCTTTCAGGAGATCGCTGCACTGTTTACTGATCTGTGTGAGCCCTTTCGCCCATTCACCTCCGGCAATCTCCAATGGAATGTGTGCGATTGCTTTTTCGAGCGTCTCAACAATCGGTAAAAAAGAAAATGCAGCTCCCGCGTGCGCAAATGCAAGAAGCTCGCTCTGCCGCTTTTCCGTCTCACGCTGAAAATTAATGAGATCTGCTTTCGCACGCTTCCAACCATTCAGATATTCCTCTGCCTGTTTCGCAATCGCGTCGCATTCATGTAATTCTTTTTGTTGATCGTCTTTTTGATCCATAGTTTTCTAATACGTGTGCTGCGGTTTTAAGAATATCGATATTCGAGCGATATTGCATCCGCATTGGCCCAATAATTGCGAGGAGTCCTTGGGTGGTGGTGTCATCGAAATTGTGTCGCATGAGAACAATGCTACAATCACCAGCCATGGGCGTTTCTTTCCCGATGAGCACAGCCGGGCGATCGACACCATCAAACTGTTCAAGCAGCTCTGGCATAAGTGCATCAAAATTGTCCATTGCCCGTGAAATTTCTTGAGCACCGAGCCGTGTATCAAATTCCGGTTTTTCGAAAAGATGGCTCATCCCGGAATAAAAAATCTCGCCCTCGCCCGATGCAACAATAGCAACCTCACCCGCAAGCTCCGCAATTGCCTTCGCTAACTCCCGCTCAAACGAGTGCTGCAGTTCAAGGACACGCTCAAACGCATGGCGCGCCTGCCGTTCACGCCCATCGTTGATTGCTGGTTTTTCCAGGCATTGATTCACATACAAACGATACCCTGCATCGGTCGGTACCCGCCCTGCAGACGTATGTTGCTTCGCAATAAACCCCGCGCGCTCAAGTGCAGCAAATTCATTGCGCATCGTTGCCGGACTCACCGTAAATCGTGTGCCTCGGACGAGTGTTTTTGATGCAACCGGAACCGCATGCCGAGTGTATTCCTCGACAAGAGCAAAAAGAATAGCGCGCTGGCGATCAGTCACCATAAATACCCAATTAGCACTCGAGCTATAAGAGTGCTAATTCAATACTATATGATAAAATCCTCGGTGTCAACCCCGTAGTAGTCCGCCCTTATCTTGGCGGATCACTACGGGGTCAAGCCTCATGCCTCTGCCCTTGTTCCGATAGAAATCGCAACCATGTTGTCCCTCTCCATAAGAATACTGCCGCAGCTACGATACCCCCGAGCGTATTCGCGAGCACGTCTTCTCGTGTATCTGCAATAATATTTGTGTGTCCCTCACCCCACATGCTCGTGTGCCAATACGCGTCACTCCATGCTTCAAAAAATTCAAAGAGAATTCCAAAAACCAGAATCGCCAGTGTGACGGTAAGAAAAATAACGATGGGATAGTTGTTGACAATCTGAGGGCGCATCAACCACATTGTCGATGCAGTAAGGAGTGCAAGGAAAAATGAATTAAAAAAGTGTACGATTGCATCATAGTTTATATCCAAATCATAAAGCCACCGTGCACCGATTCCGTTCATGACGAGTGGCATAATAACAAGAAATTCAAAATACACGAGCAGTGCAATATCAAATCGTTCATGGAGCGAAGTCACACGAAAGACAATGTATGGCGCAAACATCGCGAGAGCAGAAAGGAAGGCAATTCCTGCCTGGAATTTCGGGTATGGTTGGAAACGTTCATCGGCGATCAAGAGGAGATACAACCCAAAAGCAACAAATGCCCAGACGCAGACATTGAGCACGTTCTTCAAAATCGGATGGCGTTTGAGAATCCAAAAATGCCAGAACATGCATGTATCATAGCAAAAACAAAACGGCCCCGCCAGAGAGGCGAGACCGTTTTTTAATGCAAACTACTTTGCACATGTACACGGCTCATTGCCGCACGTAGGACACTTGTCTAACATAATATATTTGAAATTAGAATAATGTTTATCGTGCGACCTTTGCGAAAACAATATAGCATCCTTGGGTAATTCGGTCAAGTCACGCGTCAAATTTGACTCAAATTGCGGGATTTATCGCTGATCGCCCACGAAGTACTGCAATGATATTCTGTACCGCAATCACCGCCATCGCGTCGCGCGCCTCACGTGCCGCAGACGCCGTGTGTGGTGTGAGTACGACGTTCGTCATCTTTTTGAGCTCATGATGATCAGTCAGATCACAATCAATCGATGGTTCGCATTCAAATACATCAATGCCCGCTCCGGCAATACGCTGTTGTTCAAGTGCGATCACCAAAGCCTTTTCATCAACCACCGGGCCGCGCGAAGTATTCACAAGAAACGCCGTTCGCTTCATGAGATTGAACTGTTCTGTGCTCATCAGATGTCGCGTTGTCGGGAGTAGCGGTACGTGGAGTGAGACAACATCGGCGATCGCAAGTAAGCCGTCGAGCGTTTTATGATACTCTGCCTGATATTGCTGTTCGAACTCCACATTCGCTTTCACGTCGTGATAGACAATCTTCATACCCATACCAACTCCACGCCGCGCAACCGCTGCCCCAATCCTTCCAAGCCCAACAATACCAAGCGTTTTCCCTTGCAAGAGCGTCCACGTCAAAAGATCAGGCGCCCATCCCTTATACTTTCCTTTTTTCGTAAACGTATCCGATTCAACAATGCGATGTGCAACTGCCATCATGAGCGCAAATGTATGTTCTGCTACAGACTCACTCACGATATCGCTCGGGGTATTCGTTACGACGATACGTCGCTCCTTTGCTGCAGCAAGATCAACATTATCAAACCCAACGGCATAGTTCGCGACGATCTTTAATTGCTTTCCTGCAGCGTCAAGAATCTCACCATCAATGCGATCCGTCAGCAATGACAAAATCGCATCCGCGCCTTTCACTCCTTTTTTCAGCTCCGCTCGCGTCAATACCCGATCCTTCGGGCTCACGACAACATCAAAATCCTTCTCCGCACGCAAGCGCTGGAGTCCAACTTCCGGAATCTTTCGTGTAACAAAAATACGATACATAATCTCCCAATCTCTATTCTCCTAATTTCTTAATTTTAACTCTCCTCAAGGCAGTGAGTGTCGGCATCGACGGAAGTAATCCATGCTTCGCACCCATCTGCGCGACCACACTACCAGAATTCATCATGGCGAGACGAAGTGCATCCTTCACATCCAATCCCTTTGCAACAGCTGCGGTAAGAGCAGAACCAAATGCATCGCCCGCTCCCGTCGTATTCACTGCTGGTTTGCCATACTTTTCTGCAAAAAATACTGCACGTGGTGTCCAAAGATACGCGCCTTTCGCGCCATCAGTAATTGCAACCATACCACGAACGCGCGCGCCAAGTGCCTTGATCACTTTCTTAACTGCCGCACCGCGTTGTCCAGTGAGCATTGCAGCCTCATCACGATTGAGAATGAGAACGTCAGTTTCTGCAAGATATGCCCGAAGACGCCGGAGTCCAAGGCGAAGCTCTCCCCTGCCTGGATTCCATGCAACTCGTGCTCCGCGTTTTTTTGCATCAGCAAACACAGCTTTCAATACACGTTCATTTCCGCTTAATGATGACACATAAAACCATTTTGTGTAGAGGCGATGCCATGGGATTTCTTGTGAATTAAAATGGGCACTCGCACCGCGATACACGAGGATCGTGCGATCACCATGCCCAGAGAGGAGCACAGTTGAGTATCCAGTCCTTCGCTTTGCATCGGTGATGATAAGCGATGTATCAACTCCACGTTCTTCCAAATCTTGCCATACCAACTTCCCGGCATCATCATCGCCAAGCCGCGTGAGCGCGGCAACACGGAATCCTAGATTTCGAAAAGTCACTGCTGCATTGGTGGCGCCCCCACCAGTATCAACCATCATATCCTGGATATCCACTTTCGATCCAAAGGCAAAGCACTCCCCCACTCCCGTGGAAAACTTTTTCGATCGAACCAACGTGAAATTCCTATTCACGAGAAATACATCCTCCGTTGCGGCTCCGATTGTTATTACGTCGTACATATTGAGCTTCTTTAGCTTGTTAGCTGCGTTAGCTATTTAGTTCCGTCCTACTGAAGCTAATGAAGCTGACGAAGCTGTAATGCCTATGCCTTCCCTGCACTGCCAAATAACTTCATTTTTTCCTCCACCACTTTCTGCATGAGCGTGCGTGCGGAGCCGAGGATGACGCGCGGATCAAAGGTCTTTTTATCCTTCAAAAGTTGTTCGCGGACTGCTGCAGTAAACGCGATGCGGAGATCGGAATCAATGTTGATCTTATTGATCCCCGCTTTGATTGCAGCGCGAATCATGCGATCAGACACGCCACGCGCCCCTTCGAGGCGTGCACAGTCACCAAACACTGAACAATGCTTGTGCATGCGCTTCAACAGCTCTGGCGAAATCCCGCTCGCGCCGTGGAGTACTAAAGGTAGTCTCGTCTTTTTCTTAATCTCTCGTATCCTTCGAATATCTAATCTCGCCTCACTCTTGAACTTATATGCACCATGTGATGTCCCCACTGCAATCGCAAGTGCATCGCATTTTGTCTTCCGTACAAAGTCCGCTGCCTGCTCTAGACTCGTGAAATGTGCGTCACGCTCTGCCACGCTCACAAAATCTTCAATGCCTGCAATCGCGCCGAGCTCTGCTTCCACGGATATATTCTTCGCATGTGCGCGACGGACAATGTCTTTTGTCACGGCAATGTTCCTGGCGTATGGAAGACTCGAGCCGTCAATCATCACGGACGTGTAGCCAGATGCAATTGCTTTTTTCAAAAGCGCGACATCCTTCCCATGATCGAGGTGCACGGCGACCGGAACCTTCGCTTTTTTTGCCTCGACACGCATGAGCGCCACGACCTCCTCCATCCCTGCATAGTGTACCCCACCCTCGCTTGTCTGCACAATCACGGGTGACCTCATTCTCTCCGCAGCACGAATCACGGCATCGAGAATCTCGAGATTATTCACGTTAAACGCGCCAACGGCATACTTGCCCTTGTTCGCGCGGGTGAGAATACTTTTCAATGTAACCAGCATACAATGTGGTTCATCATATCACTTCTCTCTCTATTGCTCAAACATTAAAAAGGACGCTCTTCGAGCGTCCCATAATCATGCTGCCTATTATCTTGTCAATGCACTGCTATTGAAGACTCAGCTGCAGATGTTTCGCGAGCTTCTGTATGTATCCTTCAAGACGTTCGTACTTTGATTGAAGTGCGGTAAGTTCCGTATCTAGTTTCTGATGCAACACGATAAAACTATCAACATGCGTCATAATTTCGCTCTTTGCTGCAGTAATCTCTGCACGGACCTCATTCAATCGCCGATCGAGTTCGGACTGTGTCACACCGTTATCCTTGAGAAAAGTAACAATTTCAAGGATATCCTCCATTGTTGTTGCTGAATCTTGACCCATATACTTGTTACATCAATGTACTCTTACAATATGCCTTCTGAAACACCGCGTCAAGTAAAACTGTAAGGAATTATGTAATGGATATTTTGAATTCTGGATGTATCCGTAATCTTCGTTCAATTTCATTGCGGTGCAAGAGCCCGGGCTGCGGACCGACGACTGCAATAACAGAAGCGGAATTTACTGCGCCCCATTTGAGCGATTCGCCGAGATCTTTCTTGTACATACGGGATGCCAAAAATGCGCTTGCGAAACTATCCCCTGCTCCGGTTGTTTCCACACGGTGCGATGGAAAGCTCGGCACGAACAAAATATCCCCACCATCAAACGCGTACGCGCCGTTTTTCCCGTCCGTCAGCACGACAGTCGAGGGTCCCAATTTCCAGAGTGTCCGGATGAGCCGCTCCATATCAAGATGATTCTTCTCCTGCAACAGCGCATGTCCCTCCTCTTTATTTACAAATAAGACTTCTGTCCGTTTCAAAATCGACTTCAACTTTTTGTATCCCGCACGGATCTGCACAGTCCCGGGATTCAATGCAAGCTTTACTTTTTTCTTTTCGACGTGCCCAATGACATCCTTGTATAGCACCTCGAAATCTTCACCAAGTTCCGACACGTAGAGCCATTTTGTCGGCGGGCATTTCAGTAAGCGATATTTATGCGGAGCGTGTGCCGTGAGCATTGTCCGCTCACCCTTGAAGAGTAACACAATCGAGAAGCTGCTTTTCGTCTTCTTATTTTCAACGACATACTGCGTTGCTACACCCTCCTCCTTCAATCGCACAGCTGCAAGATGCGCAGTCGCATCATGGCCCACCATGCTCACCGTCGCAGTCTTCAGCCCTAACCGCGCAAGTGCGACAGCAACATTTGGCGCGCTCCCCGCGATCTGCGGCTCAAACGTTTTTACTAAAAGCTTCGCGCCATACGGCAAACAGAGCTTGCAGTTCCGATCCTTCAGCTCACACTCCAAACTCGCGTCGTCCAGGACCACGAACGTGTCGAGTTTGATGTCACCGATGGAAACAAGGTTGAACACAGATACAATTATATCTTTTTTCCGTGTCGACGGATTTCTTCGGCAAGCGTGGAGTATTTATCCTTCAAGTGACTCGGGTGAATCGGATGCGCCTGGATGAGCGGATTGATGGTATCCGCAAGCGCATTCAATGTAACGCTCTCCCGAACAAAGTCCTTTCCAAATCGATTTGAAACGACGGCAATATCAACATCACTCCACGCACGATGTTTCAATTTCGCATAGGATCCGAAAAGATAGAGTGCGCGAAATGGCAAGCGCTTCCGTTTGAGGAGCTTTTTGAAATCCAGCGCTGTAGCGGTCGCACGTTGCGGCGTTAGTGTTGTCGAAGCCATAGGTATAATGCGTCAATATTGCCGAGATATTTCTTTGTATACGCCTGCGTCGCTTTTTTGTGGAATTGGAGTTTATAGTCGTCGTAGCGCCCACTGATATTAAAGGAATTAACCGTGCGCAGGAGCGTTTCTTGTTCATTGGTGAGCGTAAAGTGTGCGACACGAGCGAGAACGACAAGGTCATGCGTAAACGGAGCCGCCGTACTTGTTCGCTGAATGACTCGTGCTTTGAGATATTTCTCAAGGGTTAAATGACAAAAAAATAAGCACGCATCGAAGTGTCTTGTTTTATAAAGATCCTTCGCTGTTTTCAGGTTCCGTTCTGCAGACTCTTTCCAGAACGCGATGTGTTTTTGAATGTATTGCATAGAGGAATTATATCGTTTTTTGTTCTTATTGACAAGAGAAAAGAGATGGGGTTGCATCGTCCAAAACAACGAACGTGTCGAGCTTAATGTCACCGATGGAAACAAGGTCGAGCATAGCTAAATACTCGTGATACTAGTAAATACGGACCATGCCGATGAGAATCCCACCCACGCAAGCAATAACATAACGGCGACGGCAATACCATTGACAAGAATTCGAAACCAAAAAAGCAATGGAGTTTTTGAGCGCGTCAGATCGTAGCGTTTTGGTAATACCTGATCTTTTTTATAAAGATTTGTTTCATCAATTGGAATGACTCCATCGCTAATCTCGCGCTGGAGAACATATCGAAAAAGGTGAAATGTACCCATTGTCAATATAAGTGACACCACCTGAATAGTAAGAAGTACAAAGAGAATAAACTGCAGCGTTAGAGATGATAGTGAAAGGGACTGATGGCGCAGAGCAAGTTCTCGTAATAGGATACTACCAATAACAAATATTACTGGCCAGATTGAGCCGCGTTTAGAATTATTCATAAATTCTTACGACCTCAAATGTCATGATCTTGTAACGCCTCGGTACAGAAATGTCACTATTATAACATACAACAAAGCCCCAATGCTGATCGAAACGATCGGTGAGACAAGCATTTGTTTTTCGCTCACAGAAAATATTACAACGCTCATTAGGAAGAACAGGACAGCAGCGATGATTAGACCACTCCTTTTATTCACGGCTGGCGCATCGGGAGTATTCCTGAGTAAGACTCTTGTGGTGATAAAGAAAATAATGGGAGAACTGATGAATGTTATACTCTTTACAAAAAAATCATCGAATCCTTGGACTAACTGCATCCCATCAAGAAACCCGAGAAGAGCATAAAGGATAGATCCTGCTAACACGATCTTTACGACGAACCACGACGTTGTATTTCGCATATGTTTTAGTGAAAATAAATAAATGAAAAATTATTGAGCTGGGGTAGTAGATTTTCTTCGGTGATACACCGCTCCTACAATCAAAAGAAGTAGAGCGGTGATGTAAACACTCAACCAACCTATTTCGAATCTGGTCACGCCGCCTTGGTATAAGTTTGCAGTACACGCAATGCGTCGGTCGTCCTGCTCTCTTCTTTGATTTTCTTTACCCACATCAGTAAGAACCAATGGTTGATTGAAAAAATAGATACCTTCATACCCAAATTCATAACAGCTGGAACCGTGTGGGCCAATTCCTAACAGTGGTACTGCAGTAAGAACGAGCACATAAAGCCCGATGATGATCAAAATGACAATGAGGATTATGGATTTAGTTCGTGACATAAAAGAATTCAACTTCAATGCTAATTACCTTAACAAATCATGTCACCACGACATCCAGAGCCTAGATAATACTCGTCAGCGGCTCGCGGTGATCGCATCTGTCTCACATACTCATTGATTGGATCATACCAAATAATGGCGGCTGCAAGAATCATAATAATAACAACCCCAACAATCAAGATAATTCTTCTGCTGATGATTCGGTTAAGAATCATACGTTATTTTCTATTACCTACTATCTTTCGCGCCGTACGGCAAACAGAGCTTAACGACATGAACAGTACTAATCTGACGAGTCTCCGAGAATCTCTAAAATGCTTAAGAAGAGATTAATAATATCGAGATAAATATTGACGGCGATGTCAACCGCTGCGCCCCATGATTGATCGTTTGCCATTTTCTCAAGTCGGTCAAAGTCGAATACGAGATACAAGGTGAAAAGCACGACCCCAATGTACGCACGAACAAGTGAAACAATACGCGAACGATAGAAAAAGATGTTGAGAAGACCCATCGCGACCAAGATGAGCAGTGCAATGAACAAGAATCCTCCTAAGAAACTGAAATCATAGTTCGTGAGGAATACCACGCCTGCCGTCGCGAACACCGCGCACGCAGTGGCAAACATCGCCTGCGAAACAATGCTGTGTGATGTGTCCGTTTGTGTTGTTGCAGAAAAACGTGCGAACGCTGCCCGTTGTTCATTATTCAATGTTTCTCCCTTTTTCAGCATGATGCCTTGTGATTTCGCAAACTTCTTCAGTCTGAACGCCATGCCATAAAATGCAATTGTTGGCCCAATGGACCACCCGATGAGACCCGAGAAAACCGCGACGAGCAAAAGATTGAGCGGATACGAG
>JACQSD010000034.1 GCA_016206165.1 Candidatus Uhrbacteria bacterium | reverse complement strand
GCATAAGGATGGGCCGCTGCTTATTGTTGCGGGCGCGGGGACGGGAAAGACGACGGTCGTGACGCAGCGGATTTTGTGGTTATTAACTAATCCTCATAACTCCCCCGCTTCCCCCTCTTATCTTAAGAGGGGGTTGGGGGCGTTACAAAAGGGAAGGGTTGATGTGGTGAAGCCCGAAAACATTTTAGCCATGACATTCACAGACAAGGCGGCAGAGGAGATGGTCGATCGGATTGATCAGTTGCTGCCCTATGGCTATACGGATCTTTGGGTCATGACGTTCCATGGATTTTGCGAGCGCATTTTGAAACAACATGGTCTCGACATCGGCATCCCGAATGATTTTAAACTCATGAACCAGACCGACGCGTGGTTTCTTGTACGAAAGAATTTAGAAGAGTTTTCGCTGGATTATTATAAGCCGCTCGGGAACCCCACGAAATTTATTCACGCACTCTTGCAACATTTTTCGCGATGCAAGGATGAGGCGGTGGGGCCGGGGGAGTATTTGGAGTATGGGAAGGGGTTGGCGCTTAATTCTGATCAGGAAACTCATAACTCCCCCCGCCCCTCTTATCTTAAGAGGGGAGTTCCTCCCCTTAAGGTAAGGGGAGGTGAGGAGGAGTTATGCAATACGGATTCCAAGCGGATCAACGAAATTGCGGAGGCGTATCATGTGTATCAGCAGCAGCTGCTTGATAATAATGCGTTGGATTTTGGAGATTTGCTTCTCTATACATTGAAACTTTTCCGCGAGCGGCCGAATATTTTGAAACAATATCAAGAACAGTTTAAGTATGTGCTCGTCGATGAATTCCAAGACACGAACTGGGTGCAGTATGAGCTCGTCAAACTTCTCGCCGCACCGCGCAATAATCTCACGGTCGTCGCGGATGACGACCAGGCGATCTACCAGTGGCGTGGCGCAAGCGTGAGCAATGTGCTTCGATTCAAAGACGACTATCCAAAGAGTGAACAAGTGGTGCTTGTCGAAAATTATCGGTCCCAGCAAAATATCCTCGACACTGCGTACGCGTTTATTCAGAAAAATAATCCGTATCGCCTGGAGTACCAGCTCTCGACGGTTGAGGATATCGTGAAGCATGCAAAAGAGCGTGGAGTGGCGCTTAAAAATTTCAAACCGATCAATAAGAAGCTAAAGGCAATGGTAGGTGGTGAGGGGGTGATTGAACATATCCATGCAGGGACGCAGGAGGAAGAAGCAAGGATGGTCGTTGAGAAGATTTTGGAATTACAGAGACCGGATCTCCGAAAGTCGGAGAACCGGTCTCTTGTGTCGTGGAGCGATTTTGCGATCCTTGTTCGCGCAAATAGTCAGGCGAATGTGTTTATGCGGGCGCTCGACGCAGCAGACATTCCGTATCAATTCATGGCGTCCGAGGGGCTCTACGCGAAACCAGTCGTCCTTGATCTCCTCGCGTATCTTCGCCTTCTTGATAACTACCACGAATCGCCAGCGGTCTATCGCGTACTCAACTGGTCCGTACTTGGGATAGCGCCTGGGGACATTGCGACTCTGCTTCAAGTCGCACGCAGAAAGAGCTGGTCATTGTACGAGGTCCTGAAGCAGTTGCAGACGATTGGTGGGATTGCACCAGACACGCGGCGGCGGGTGACAGAATTACTCGGATGGATCGAGCGGCATCGAAGTCTTAGCCGCGACAAAACAGCAGGACAGGTGTTACTTGCGATCCTTGAAGATACTGGCTACTTGAAAGCGCTCACGAAGGCGTCTGAAAAAGACAGACGTGCCCTCGACGCTGTTGGTGCGATTCGTCAGCTCTATAAAAAAATTGAAGCGTTCGAGCGCACGGCAAAAGAACCGACCGTACAACATTTCATGGAGTACATGGATTTAGCACTCGAGTCCGGTGACGAAGGGTCGCTTGAGCAAGACGTGGAATCGGGCCCAGAGACCGTGAAAATTTTGACCGTGCATGGAGCAAAAGGACTCGAGTTTGCACACGTCTTTATTGTGAATCTTGTGGAGCTTCGGTTCCCAAGCATGGATCGCAAAGATCCCATTCAACTTCCGGAGGCATTGGTGAAAGAAATTGCGCCTGATGCCGATGTGCACATCCAAGAAGAACGCCGCCTGTTTTATGTCGCGATGACGCGCGCAAAGCACGGGCTCTATTTTACGTCTGCCGATGATTATGGGGGAACCAGGAAGAAGAAAGCGTCACGGTTTCTCGAGGAAGCAGGGATCGCATCGAAGCAGCGAGCTACTCGCAGCTTGCAACTAGCTACAGATCGAAAGCCAGAAGCCAGAAGCCAGAAGCCAGAAGCAGTTCACCTCCCCGATCAATTCTCCTACACCCAGCTTAAAGCGTTTGAGACATGCCCGTATCAGTATCGGTTTGCACACATCCTCAAGATTCCCGTGCGCGGGAAAGGGACGTTTAGTTTTGGCCGCACAATGCACCTGACACTTCAACGGTTCTTTCAGGGCATTATTGAGAGAAATCAACAAGAGCAGGGAACATTATTTGACGCAAGAACGGAAGAACGAAAGAACAGAAGAACGAAAGCACTGTCTGTCGTTGATTTACTAAAAATTTACGACGAATGTTGGATTGATGAGTGGTATGAGTCGAAAGCGCAGAAGGAAGAGTATCGCGAGAAGGGGAGCGCGATTCTGAAAGAATTTTACGCGAAGCACGAAGGCGCATGGCCGACGCCGCAGGCACTCGAAAAATCCTTCATGGTGAAGATTGGCGATGTGGTGCTGAAAGGAACGATTGATCGCATTGATCCATTGAATGATGGGGTTGAAATTGTGGACTATAAGACGGGAAAGCCGAAATCCGAGATGGATGGTGATACGAAAGAACAGCTCCTCATTTACCAAATTGCTGCAACCGAAGTGCTTGGCGAGAAACCAAAATTCCTTTCGTATTGGTATTTTGATAATAATTCGAAAGTTTCATTTCTCGGCACTGCGGAAGAGATTGAAGGCGTGAAAGCAAAAATCGTTGCCACTGTTGATGCGATGAAAACGAGCGATTTTGCTGCAACACCATCACCATACGTGTGCAAGCACTGTGACTTCAAGGAAATATGCGAGTATCGGCAAATCTAGCGGATGATGCGGATATGGCGGATAATGCGGAGAGTTGGTACAATGTCTCTATGTCATTCACACCTATTAAATCGATTCTTCCGGGCTCCGCAGATCGTTCTGGAATGAAAGATGAGATCGAAGCACAGCTCGTGCTTGACTCTTTTCTTGTTGCCGTGCGTAGGGAACTTGGTGATCGCGTCGCAGATAAGCTGAAGCCGCTCTATGTGAAAAATGGGACGCTCACGGTATCGTGTTTAAGTTCCGTCCTTGCCTCGGAACTCAAGCTCAAAGAAAAAAGAATCATCGAACGCGTGAACACATTACAGAAAAAGGATGTTGTGCAGCGGTTGCGGTTTTTTTTGTAACTGGCGGATCATGAGTATGTCATTACGTTCATACATTGTTACCATGTTCGTTGCGACGATTGCCGCCTTTGGGGCGCTCCTCTTTGTCATGCGAGAGATTAATCCGACGAGTGCTGGCATGCTCGGCTTTTTCTTTTTCTACGGCGCTCTCTTCCTGTCACTCTTCGGACTCTTCGCACTCGTCGGGCTCATCATCCGCAATATCTTTCGGAAGAACGAACTTGTGTTCCGGCATGTGACGACCGCATTTCGCCAGGCAGCATGGTATGCGGCGATTGTCGTCGGGATGCTCTGGCTTCGTTCACAAGGGCTCCTCACGTGGTGGAACGCAGCGCTCCTCGTTCTTGGTCTCACGCTTTTTGAATTCGTCGCACTGTCACTGCGAAGGCAACCACCAGTTTCATGAAGCATATAGCATGGAGCATGGAGCAAAAAACAAAATCCCGCTTGAGGCGGGATTTATGTTATATGTTTTGTGTTGTGTGTTACATGATCTACACCTCGATCACGACCGGTAGAATCATGGGCCGGCGGAGGGTTTTTTGGAAGAGGAACTTTCCGATGTCATCACGAATGCGATTGCGAATATAATTTTCATCGGCCGCAACATTTGGATCGTGGTCGTTCACCAATTTTTTCACCTTGTGCCGCGTTTCCTCAATGAGCGCTTTATTTTCTTTCATGTAGATAAATCCGCGCGAGATGATGTCCGGATTGCCAATGGTTTTTCCAGTTCGTTTTTCCACCGTTGCAATGACCACGACCATGCCATCCGCGGCAAGCATTTGTCGATCGCGAAGCACGACGTTTGACACATCACCAACCCCAAGCCCATCAACAAACACATACTCGATCGGGATTTTTTCCTTCGCAATATGGAATCCACCCTCAACGGCTTCGCCGATGCTTCCATTATCGAGGATAAATATATTTTCTTTCGGGAATCCTGTCGATATCGCCACCTTCGCTGCTTCGCGAAGGAGATAATGGTTTGCGTAGACAGGGAGGAGGTACCGCGGCTTCACCTCGGCGAGTAAGTGCTTAATATCACCAATGAGCCCATGCCCGCCCCCGTGGACGTCCATAATTTCTTTATGAATGACATCGGCGCCTTGCCGGTAGAGCGTGTCTTTGAGGCGTTGAATCGTTCGTTCATTCCCAGGAATCACCGACGATGAGAAAATGATCGTGTCGGATTCTTCCACTTGTATGGAGCGATGATTTCCATTCGCTATACGCATGAGCACCGCGCGGTCCTCACCTTGTGCACCGGTACAAATGACAATCACTTTTTCTGGTGGGTAGTCATGAATGCGGTTCACATCAATGAATGTCGTGGGCTTGAACTTGAGGTAGCCGATTTGTTTTGCAATTTCGATATTCATTTTCATCGAATACCCATCAAGTGCAACTTTCTTCCCAAGTTCTTCGGCAATCGAAATAATCCACCCGACACGCTCGACATTCGATGCGAACGTGGCAATAATGACGCGCGCCGGCACGTTCTCAATTATTTTTCTAATATTTTTATAGATTTCACGCTCGGGGATTTGTTGCCCTTCTTTTGTTGAGCCAAGGCTCTCCATCATGAGGAGAGAGGGGACGTCCTTTGTGTTCCATTGTGCGAGATGCGAGAAGTCGGTTGGGTGTTCGTCCACCGGATCAAGATCGTAGCGCCAATCACCGGGGTGAATGACATTGGCGACCGGGGTTGAGATAATCACTCCCATGGCATCCATAATACTGTGCGTGACGCTAAAGAAGCGGACAGTGATGGCACCACAGTGAATCACTTCGTCCACGGATTTAATTTCCGATGCATGCAGTTGCTGTGCAAGATTTGATTCTTCGAGCCGTTTCCGGAGCAATGCCAAAGTGAGGCGACCTCCGTAGACGAGTGGCCATCGAAGTCGTGGGAGGATGTGTGGTGCGGCGCCGATGTGGTCGAGGTGGCCGTGCGAGAAAATAACCGCGCGAATATTTTTCTCTTTCCCCTGGAGATAGCGAATATCCGGAATGATGTAATCAATACCCGGCATGTCTTCTTCTGGGAATTGCAACCCCATGTCGAGAATGACAATGTCATCACCGTACTCGAAGATGGTCATGTTGCGGCCGACTTCTTCTTGGCCGCTCAATGGGATGATGCGGAGTCGTGGTTCACCATCGCGGCGTTGCTGTGGCATGATTGTTCCTGTTCCCTGCGGACGTTGCTGGTCGTGTGCTCGTCCACGGGTAAACGGTTGTCGTCGTCCTCCGCGTGATGCACGACGTGCGGAGCGATCATCGCGTCGAGGCGGGCGAGTGCTGCTATCGGTGGGCAGCACAATCTTTACTCCTGGCGTATGAGGATTGACTGGTGGACGTGAAAAGCGGCGCGCGGGAGTTGATGGGCGCCCGGGAGCTCTTCCACGGTTTTGTGATGCGCGACCTCGTCGGTCGCGATTTTTTGGACGATAATACATAG
>JACQSD010000032.1 GCA_016206165.1 Candidatus Uhrbacteria bacterium | reverse complement strand
CACGCTTAGCTCAGCCGGTTAGAGCGCCTCGTTTACACCGAGGAGGTCGGGAGTTCGATCCTCTCAGCGTGCACGGAAAAAATTTCTAACGGGGCAAGCCGAGGGGGTCAGGAGTTTCCGCTCGTCTTCGCGAGCGGATCCGCGCGCCCGCGCAGGCCTCTGGCCATGTCGCGGGCGACTCCACCATCGTCCATGATCAACATATGGCTCGCATCCTTTGGGGTATCATCATTACTGCTGCCGGCGTTGGAATTACATTCTACGCGAATACTCTCTACGAAAATTTTGGAGCCCCGGAATTTGCAGAACGCTATTTTGGAGGGCGTTTTTTCTTTAAACTCCTTGGCATTGTGATTGCATTCGCTGGATTTCTCACCATTACAAATCTCCATCGCAGTCTCATCATCGGTATCCTCGGACTCTTCTTCCCTGACGTACGATAAACTCGGGCTTATAGTTTAGTGGTAAAACGACGCATTTGCAATGCGTAGTCGGCAGTTCGATTCTGCCTAAGTCCACCAGCCTTCGCTCTTCAAGCTATGGCTGGCACAGCCAGACAAAAATCTAAATCACCCTCGGCATTCGCCGGGGGTGATTTGTTTCTGCGTGCATCCGCGGATATAATCCGCGTCTATCAGCGTATGTTAAAATATCTCGCGTTCCTCGGAGTGCTGAATCAACGCAAGCGCCTCTTCCGCAGTGTCCACAACATGAAAAAGGTCTGTATCGTTTGCTGCGATTGTCTTCATCTTTTTCATAAGCTCGCACCATTCCATCCACGGCTTCCAGAATTCTTTTCCAACACAAACCATGGGTACTGGCGCCATTTTCTTTGTTTGAATAAGCGTGAGCATTTCCGAAAACTCATCGACCGTCCCAAACCCACCAGGAAAAAAGATGTACGCCTGCGCCGATGCGGCAAGCATCACTTTCCGAGAGAAGAAATAGTTAAACGCCATTGATTTCTTCACATACTTGTTCGTGCGTTGCTCAAAAGGAAGCTGAATGTTGATGCCGATCGATTCTGCCCCTCCGTCAACTGCTCCTTTATTCGCGGCTTCCATAATCCCGGGCCCCCCGCCAGTAATCATGTTGAATCCAGCATCACCAGCAAGCTTCCCAAATCGCACACATTCTTCATACCACTTTGTCCCCGGGTTTAATCGCGCCGACCCAAACACCGTAATCTCGCGTTTAAACTGCGACAAAAATTGAAACCCATCAACAAACTCCGCCATGATCCGAAAGATCCTCCACGATAAATCAGACATGCGGTGAATCGACGTTGGCTTGAGTGCAGAAGTCTCGCCTGGCAAACGAATGGGGCCCGCCCCATTTCCTTGGTCTTTTTTTATTTCTTTCTTGCTCATAGTCACATACTATAGCATCTCCAAAACAAAAAGGACAGCCCGTGCGAGCTGTCCTTTGCTATTCTGGTCTATTCTTTCTTTTCTGGAACTGCTCCTGTTGGCTCTGTTGCTGGCTGTGGTTGCGCTGCCTTCTCATCCTTTCCTTCGAGTGTCTCTTCAATTGTTGATTCTAACTTTTGAAAGATTGCTCCGTATTTATCGTCAAAGGCTTCTTCATCACCACGGAATTGCTCCCAACTCCTCCAATATTTGTTAAACAATCGTTCTCTTAGTTCTTGCAACGCCCTATTTGCATCTCGGAAATCTCCCTCATTGACCGATGATCGAATCGATTCAATGAGACTATTAACACCATCTTCAATGACAGTGCGAAGTTTCTTTGGAGCAGTACGCATCCGATCACTCACTTCGCGCAGCTGATCAAGTGATGCCCGAATATCGCCCGGATTTGCCCACTCATAGATGTCCTGGAGCGCCTCTTGTGCGGAGTCGAAATCACTCTTCTCAAGCGCTCCTTGTACTGCATTGAGCATTGTTCGCATCTTCTCAATATTTGCATTGAGTTGCGTGAGATCAATGCCAATCTTCTGAACCCATGATTTCTTTGCATACGTCTCAAGGCGTGTGAATTCCTTCTTCATGTTCTTTAATTCTTTTGGGATTCGTGTGAGCCCTTCGATTGCGCGTTGAATTTCGCTGACCACGTCCCAATAATTCTCACTATAGAAGTCCTGCGTGGCGTCGCGGTAATCCTGCATTGCATCATTCATTTCCTCTCGCGCACTTTGGATATCATTAGCATCGAGTTTCGCAAGAAAATCGTTTGCCCCTTTTTTCGTCATGCTCAGATACTGCTTGAGCTGACTTTCCGTTTGCGTTCGCTGTGTCTGTATCTGTTGTTGCAGTGTTGTCAACTCATTCATGACCTTGTTTGCACGATCCGTAAATTCAGTTTTCTTGGGTTCCGCCAATTTCCCTGCTTGTTTTAAAACACGCTGGAGGTTCTTAGTCTGCTGCTTGAGATCGCGCACCGCATTATTGTTCTTAAATTCTTGCTTAACATTGCTGAGATCGTTCAAAAAATTTCGAGTTTCCTCCTGCCGACGCCGCTCATCATTGTCATTATCATCTTTTTCGATGAGTGCGTCATCATCCTCTTCCGCAAAGAGTGACGATGGCGTAGTGGATGCGCCGACGTATGCGGTCAGTGATGCAAGGAGAAGTAAGCCGAGAGTAAGGGCAAGGCCTTGCTCCCAATGGCTTTTTTGTTGAATATCCATAAAGTAAATACGGATTAAAGATTAAAAAATGACCTTTGTAGCCACACTATACCAGAAAAACGTATTCACAACAAGCACGTCTACAGCAACGACTGTTGCCGCTTTGTCAGCCGTTCATGTGGAGCAAAAACACGGACGACGCCATACTCCCCGTCATACCCCGGTTCAATGTGCAATTTACCATCGCGGACACAACGAATGCCCTCGACGACCGCTGCAGGTGTATGTGTGGAAAGATCATGATACGGCATGTCCAAGAGGAGTGTGAATTCGGGAGCGCGCGCGACAAGACGCTCGTACTCTTCTTGCACGCGCTTCGACTGTTTCCCAACACCGAACGCTTCCGCAATAATCTCTCGCAAGGGGACAATGCTTTTGTACGGAACTTTCCCTTTTGGTTGTATTCCCTCGGCACGATCCGCGAGCTTGGCTACACGATTGAGTACGCCGACAGTGAATTGCTTTTTACACTTCGGACATATTCCCTTCCATCGTTTCGTTTCTTCCGGCGTCGCGCGCATTCCACACGCCCGATGTCCATCCATGTGATACTTTCCTTCTTCAGGAAAAAATTCGATTGTGTATAGAAAATTCCTCGTGTCTTTCTCTCTAATGATTCGTACCAATTCACGATACAAATTTCGAATGTCATTCGTAACTTCAAAGACGTTGGCTTCACGTCCAAGATTCTCGAGCGAATGCGCATCTGAATTCGACACGAGCACAATGTTATCGAGCGTGGAAAGGCGCCAATTCATTGCTGGATCTGACGAAAGCCCTGTTTCGATTGCATGAATATGTTTTGTCATTGACCCAAAACATTCTTCGAGTGAATCGAACCCTGATGCAGACCCAAACACAGCAAACCACGGCGTCCAGGCATGTGCAGGGATCAGGAGACACTCCGGAGATGCATCGAAGACGATCTTCGCGAGCTCCTCCGAATCGAGCCCAAGAATTGGGCGCCCATCAGAATGGATATTCCCAATCGCAGCAAGACGCGTATTAATTTTTTTTACGGTTTCGAAATCTGGCGCGGTGATGATGTGGTGCACACGCCGCGCTCTTCCCCCACGTTTGTAGATACAACTTACTTCTGCGGTTGGAATAAAGAAAACCGGCGATCCAACATTCTTCATTCTTAATTCTGCATTCTGCATTCTATAGAGTCCATTCCCAGCAGACTCAAGATGTTCCTCCATTTCCGCAAACCACTTCGGGTGCGTGAAATCGCCCGTGCCACAGATCGTGATTCCCTTCTTTCGGCACCAGAGATCGAGGTTGGGGAACGTCAACGCCGGCGAACACGCGCGAGAATATTTTGAATGAATGTGAAAATCAACGATATGTTTCATAATGGATCAAGTGTATCACAATTTTCAAAAAGGGTCTTCGAAAAATGAAACAGGAGTGCATCGGTGTTGTGGTTACCCACAATAAACCAATGCACTCCCGACTAACGCGCAACGATGGCGCGCACTTCCTCGAGTTCCTCCACTGTGTTGATGCCGAGCGCTTCCTCCCTTCGGTCGAGCGGCATCTCGGTAATCGGAGCCCCGACGCTCGCTGCAATCGCAACGAGGTTCGGCGTGTGGAATTCCGGTGGGAATCCATCACCCTTCGACTTCGGCTGGATGAGGTGGAGATTCGCCGCGAACCACCACCGCTTGAACACCCAGAGCGACGGATTCACCCGCCGCGTTTCAGCGAGTTGCTGTACAGTCGCCTCATACGGCTCAACAACGCCGACGATGCGACCGTGCGCATCGCGGAGTACTCGCCCGTACTTCTCGAGCACTGCTGGGTGATCCGCTGCCTCGATGGATACCGATACCATCGAGAGCATCGCATTGCTCTCCCGATGATGCCGGACGAGCTCCCGCATCGTTTCCGCGCGCCAAAGCGGCATGTCGCCGTAGACGACGAGGAAGTCCTCCGCTCCCTCCGCCTCGAATACCGGCAGTGCCCGCGCGATCGCATCTGCCGCCCCAAGCCGCCACGGTTGCCGGACGACGTGGAATCCACGAAACCCACGAGACACGAGCGTCCGACAGATGCAATCCCCGTCGCGCCCGTTCAAGACGAGGATCTGTGGGGAACACCCCGACCGCGTGGTCGCCTCCATGACCGCAGTAAGGACGAGCCGATCGCCATCCTGATCGAGCGGCTCAAGAACCTTCGGATACGGATTCTCTCCGACCTCACGAAACGAACCATACCCAGCCGCAACGATTACTACCCCGACCTCAGACATGCGCTTTATGCTCCTATAGAGGGGATGATGGATTCTGTGCTCCGCAACTGGTCAAGTGTATTCACCCCAAGCGCCTCTCGCGGATCAGCGAGTGGCACGGTTTGGAGTGCATACCCTTGTGCAATTGCGATCGACACAAGATCAGTAAGTAAAAACTCCTGCTTTGCATTTGAGTCGCTGAGAAGATCAAGGTGGCTCCAGAGCCACGATGCGCGGAAACAATAAAAACTTGGGTTCACTTCAGTGATCGTAATCTCGTGCGGCTTTGCCTGAAATGTTTCAACATTTTTCACAACACGCCCCTGCGCATCGCGCACAATGCGTCCAAAATCAGCAAACGGACGGCGCCACTCGTCAAAATTAGGAACAGAAACAGTCGCCATCGTAATGACCGCATTCCCCGTTTGATGTGTATCAACGATACGGCGAATGGTCGCTCCCGAAAGGAGAGGATGATCTCCGTAGAGCACAAACACGTCATCACTTTTGTCCTTCAAGGCGCTCCGCGCTGCCTTTACCGCGTGCCCAGTGCCTCGCTGTTCTTCCTGCATCACCGTTGCATACGCATCGCCAAGTTGTGCGCGCACATGTGCAGCCGCATGCCCCACGACAACGAGTGGCTGCACCCCAAGGCCAGAGGCGGCAATCGAGTCAAGTGCCCATGTCATGAGCGGCTTCCCACGAAAAGACACGAGCATTTTGGGGAGTTCCCCATCCTGCATGCGGGTTCCTTTGCCTCCAGCAAGGAGGACAATAGCGAGGGTTCGATCTGACATAATTCAGTACGTATGTATGTGTCATAGTATAGACAGACGATGGTAAAAAGACAATATCCTGTCACCTGTCACCCATGGTCAGATCCGCCTCTCCCTTTCGTGATACCTCCGTCCCGCCTGCGGCGGGACTACGGGACTAAGCCATTCGGAAACGCGGCGGATTTGTTACTCCCAAAGAAAATTTGTTCTTTTCCTACGCCAAATTTTCTGGCGAGTAACAAAAAGAAAAAACCAACCTTTCGGTTAGCTTTTTCATAATTCCGGCAATGGCCTACTCTTGCAGGACCGGGTTGGGTCCAACTACCATTGGCGCTGACACGTTTCACGACTCTGTCCCCGCGACCAAAACTTTTTCGTCAGCACCTACACTGCGCTGTTTCGTTGCAATAACCTCGGCATCGGCCTACTCTTGCAGGACCGGGTTGGGTCCAACTACCATTGGCGCTGACACGTTTCACGACTCTGT
>JACQSD010000038.1 GCA_016206165.1 Candidatus Uhrbacteria bacterium | reverse complement strand
TTGTTTAGAGTTTCGTGTTTAGAGTTTAGAATTTCCGTCACTCGGTGACGGTGATTCCCATTTGTCGGGCGCTGCCCTCGATAATTTTCATTGCCGCCTCGACGTTTTCGGTATTCAGATCAGGAAGTTTCTTTTGTGCGATTTCGCGCACCTGCGCCTTTGTGACTTTCCCTACTTTTTGTTTTAATGAACTCCCGGAACCCTTCTCAATGCCTGCCGCTTTCTTCAACATTTCGGATGCAGGAGCAGTTTTGACGATGAACGTATACGTCCGATCTTCGTAGACAGTGATTTGTGCTGGCGCAACTTCTCCTGCGGTCCGATCTTTGGTTGCCGCGTTAAATTTTTGACAAAACTCCGCAATATTCAGTCCGTGCTGGCCAAGTGCGGGCCCAACCGGCGGCGCTGGCGTTGCTTTTTGTGCGGGGATTTGGAGTTTGATGACGGTTTTGATTTTTTTTGCCATAGAATGCAATGCGAATCTACGAATGCATGCGAATGCCGCGAATGTTTGTACTGTGAGAAGCCTTCTTTTAAGGAAGCACGTACAGCGATATTCGCATCATTCGCATCCCCGTTGCGGTTTTCGCATTATATTTTTTTCACTTGCAAGAAGTCGAGTTCGACTGGTGTTTCGCGACCAAACATGTTCACCAAGACTTTAATTTTCCCACGTTCTTCATCAACATTCGATACCTTTCCTTCAAATGTTTTGAATGGACCATCGGTGATTTGTACGGTTTGCCCGATTTCCATGTCGACGTGGAATTTCGGCTCCTCAACACCCATACGTCGTTGGAGCTCTTTGATTTCTGCATCAGAGATCGGGGTTGGAATGGTTCCTGTTCCGATAAACCCCGTGACATTTGGTGTATTCCGGACGACGTACCATGAGTCATCGGTGACCATCATCTCCACGATCACATATCCGGGGAAGATTTTTTCGCGAATTGTTTTTCGTTTTCCGTTTTTGATTTTTATTTTTGTTTCTGTGGGGATGAGGATGTTAAAAATTTTATCCTCCATGCCCATGGATTCAATACGTTGGCGCAAATTGTGTGCCACGTTTTCTTCGTATCCCGAGTACGTGTGAATGACGTACCATCGGCGGCCCGCTTGTATTGTCTGCTTAGGCATCGTTTCGTAACGAGTAACCCGTAACGGGTAACGTGTACGTTATCGGTTACGCGTTACGCGTTTCACGTTACGCGTTACGTTATCGGATGAGTTGTTCGATTCCGAGGTTCAGGATGTAGTCGATGACACCGATGAATGCGGCAACCCCGAGGCTAATCGCAATCACGAGGAGCGTGTGGTTGACGGTTTCTTGGCGCGTTGGCCACACCACCTTCTTCATTTCCGTGTAGGAATCAGCGATGTATTTTGTGATTGCGTTATTACTTAATGACATAGTATTGATGGAGATTAGAAACCAGGGGTTTTAAAAACCGCCTCGCGGGCGGCTCTCGTATGATGTTCTTGAGTGTAACAGAAAGTAAAAACGTACGCAAGCCCTTGACAGATAGGCCATTTCTGTAGTATATATAGGCGTTACATGGGCAATTCCTTTATTCGGTATTCTTGGTCGATAATGAATAAAGGAACCGCTCATTGAATGTGAGCGGAACGACAAAATTGGTTTAGTTGTTGGTTGGAGGAGGTCCAATGTCGATCAGCGACGAGCAGCTCATCGCGGCGGTGAGCAACATGCCCGAGCACGACAGCACGTATGACGGGTGGATGCGTTTTGTTGAAGACGCGAGAAAGGAGCTCACGATTGAACAGCGCATCGTGGCTGCCTTGCACGCGCAGGTGACAAACCCGGGTGGAGTCTGGATCATCGTGGATGTCCTCTACGAGATCGGAGCCGATCACCCGCAGGCGCAGGCGATCCTGGAGCGTTTTCTCACGAGCTTCACGCAAGACAATGCGTGTACGCTCTTCCAGTACGCGATTGCACCGAAGCGCCCGAATCACCGCGACACGTTGCATCCGATCAACAAGGCTTGGTTTCATAACAAGCTGTGTGAACGGGTGGCCGAACTCGGTTGGGTCTTCGGGCGGATCAGCGTGAAGAGTGACCGCCAGGGGTGTCAGGGTGGACTGCAGCATCAGGTGGTCATTCGGCGCCCAGGCAAGCCTTCGCTGATCTGGAGCCACGACCATGGTAACTGGGATATTAGGGAAGGGCAGTCGGTCCTGGTTCCTTGTGAGCCGCGGGAGAGTATCGATACCGGACGGGCAGTCATTTGCTCGGTGAGTCTCGCGGAGTGGGTCCTTGACAAGCCTAGCTACGAAGATCGGAGCACAAAAGACCTTGCACACTTCCACATCGTCTATGAGGACGATGACGGTCGCCAGAAGAGGCGAACGTGGTTCAGGGTCGGGGTCTTTGACGACGGAGCGATGGTTCGCATGTGCTGGAGTAAGCCGGTCTCTGCGGGCGTGTGTCCGAAGGTGATCGAGGCAAATCTTGAGGCCAATCCGTACGAATGCGAGAGGTATCCCCTCGATGTCATCTACCCAGTCCTCTATGGTTACGCCTTTGCGGCGTGTCGTGGCGATAAGGAGGAGGAACGGCGACTCATCGAGACTTTCTTCCGGATTACCGACGAGCGCTTAACTTTTTTGGATGGCGCGACCATCCGCATCGTGAAAATCGATCCGAGGACGAAGCGAGCCACCGTTGAGGGCGGTGCGCTCAACGGTTTCTCGACGACTTTCTAATTTACACAGGGGGTCAGGGCATGTTTGCTCTGACCCCGTTTCTTTTTCAAAAATAAAAACAATGGGCACCTTTGTTCGACAAAGGTGCCCATTGTGTCGCACGCTAAATATCCAAATTCTGCACGGATTTGGCGTGCGTTTGGATGAACTTTTTGCGAGGGGCAACCTCACTCCCCATGAGAATATCAAACGTCTCATCTGCCTTTTCTGCATCGTCAATCGTCACGCGAAGCATGAGCCGTTTTGTCGGATCCATGGTTGTTTCCCACAATTGCTCGGGGTTCATTTCTCCCAAACCTTTGTAGCGTTGAATATTCACGCCAGTGGTCGTGACGGATGTCTCCTCGGTGACCGGCACTTCAAGCGGTTGCTCGTTCGTATGTTTCCGTGATTCTGTGTTTCCTTGATTCTTTGACGATGTTTTTCCAAGTTCTGCTACAGTTTTTTCTTTTTCATTATCCGAATAAACGTACCGTACCTCTTTCCCTCGCTGGATGCGATAGAGCGGTGGTTGTGCGATGTACAAATGTCCTTGCCGGATGATCTCGGGGAAGTAGCGGTAGAAGAGGGTAAGGAGGAGTGTGCGAATGTGTGCGCCATCAACGTCCGCATCAGTCATAATGATAATGCGGTCGTAGCGGAGCGCTTTCACATCAAACTGTTCGCCAATGTTTGTGCCAAGCGCGATAACGAGCGACTTCAATTCATTGTTCGCAAGCATTTTATCGAGCCGTGCTTTTTCGACGTTCAAAATTTTCCCTCGCAACGGAAGAATCGCTTGATACTCGCGGTTGCGCCCTTGCTTTGCGCTGTTATGAACAAACACGCCAGATGCAAGCGCAAAGTTGTGCGTACCTGGCACTTCCATATCGTATACGTCAATTTTTTTGGTGAGTGGAATGATTGCTTTGATTTTGTGATTGTAATGCATTACTGCCTCGGTTAGTTTTCGGATATCACCGCTGAAGAATCGTTGGAGTATCGTGTCAAAACGTATCAAACTTCGGTCTCCTTTTTCGCGACGCATTTCGTTGTATCGTTCAACAGCAATTTGCCCCTCTTGTTCTACGATATTCTTAAGCGCGCTGAGCGCCTTCTCAAGATAGGTACGATTATAGCTTTCCTTTCGTTGTTTTCTAAATTCCGGTGTCCATTGTTGTTTGGTTTTGTCACTCCGCCATTGTCGCAATGTTTGATTCATCCATTGTTGCTCCGCGCGTGTCACAAGAAGCTTTTTTTGTTCCGGGTGTGCTGCAAGGAATGCGCGCACGCGGTCAGCCTGTAACTGACGATTTTCTTGTTTTCCCCAATACTCTTTTTGTACCTTGTTCAAAAGTGCATTATTTTTTTTTCGGTAGTCGGGGGACGCAGCGTAGAACGCTAAGAATTTTTCCGCCATGTATTGTTTGTACTGCACATCCTCCCATTGTTTTTTTGCCCGCGCACGCAACTGTGCCTGCATGACCGGTTGCAGCATCGCGCGCCGTATTTTTTCTCGAAACGCTGGTGTGCGATGCAGTACAGCGAGCCTTGCTTTTACATCAGCACGTCCGATTGTATGCTTCGTATGAAGGCGATGATAGGCAAGGTGATCCTCACCACTCATTTGTATAATATTATCTGGATTATTATTTCGTTTATTGAAATCTT
>JACQSD010000035.1 GCA_016206165.1 Candidatus Uhrbacteria bacterium | reverse complement strand
CGTTGGTATCGGGATGTATGGACTCTGGCCATCGCGAGAAACAAAGGTGTCCCTCATCGAACGCGGGCAGGTGAAGTTGCGTTTGCACCCAGTGCTCACATGGAAAAGCATGGTTGCGCAGGTGAAGGATGTGCCGGCAGGGGAGGGGGTCGGATACGGACTCACCGAGACTGTGCAACGGAAAACAAAAATCGCGATCATTCCCGTTGGGTACTGGGACGGGTACGATCGCAAGCTCTCGAGCGTCGGGAACGTACTGATCCGCGGGCATCGCTGTAAAGTACTCGGCCGCGTCGCCATGAACATGATCATCGTTGATGTCTCGCATATCCGCAATATCCGACTCGAAGACGAAGTAGTCCTCCTTGGCAAACAGGGGAGCGAAGTAGTCACTGCCGAAGAACTCGCACAGAAGATTGGAACCATCAACTACGAAATCGTGACCAGAATTAACCCACTGATTCCGCGAGTCATTACTAAAAAGCCTTAGTCCCCGAGCCTAGTCGAGGGGCTACCACTGTCATGCCACAACATGTATCTCAAAAAGATGATTGGCAGGAGTTCCGTACGCGGTATATTCCGTGCGTGCTTCCGATTATCGCGTATTGGGCGTGGCCTGCGAGCGCGTATGTCCGGAAGCCCATTGGACTTGGTGTGAATATTTGGGACAAGGGACACTACAAAGTGTTCTGGAAGAAAAAGGGCATACGGGCGATTGCGACGTTCGCCTTCAAGTATCTTTTTCGGCATAGATATACACTTCATACGGTGCGTGCCGACGCGCTCCGTGCGGGGCGCGCGGTCGTGAACGTGACGAGACAGTTTGCAGCACGTGCTCGTCGTGCTTCGGTAGATGAATACGTGAAGTTCCTCGAAGTGTTTGAGTCGCTCTACGGTGAGTTTACAAAGAGAAGCATGCTTCTTTGGCTGTTTACGAGCAGTACGATGGAGGGGAAAATTCGTGAGGCATTGATGAAGTATACAGAAAAAGAGCGCGAGGAGATTTTTTCAATCATGTCACTTCCTGAGGAGACATCGTATAGCCAAAAGGAAGAGAAGCGTTTTGATGCTCTTGTTGCACGTGCGCGAAGACATGGTATAGGTGCGCCAGATGTTCGAAGAGGCATTCGTGTGTTTGCGAGAGCCTACTTCTGGTTTCCATGGGAATATGTCGGCCCCACGGTGTGGGATGAACGCACAGTACAGGCTCGGGTGCGTGCAGCGCTGCATGTACAGACAACACACAAGAGGAGAAATATTCGCACAGAGCAAGACGCGTGCGTACGGCGATATGCACTGCCAAAGGACGTTCGTGTTCTCTTTTCCATTCTCCACGCGGTGACGCTCATGCAAGACGATCGGAAGATGATCAATGCGCAAGTGTGTTATTATCTCTATCATGATATTTTTTCTGTGCTCGCGAAGCAATTTCACGTGACGCAGGCACACATTCAGTATCTCGATATCGATCTCCTGCAGCAATATGTGCAGACCGGTGATCGCGCGGCGTTACGCGATGCACTGAAAGCGCGTGAAGATTTTTTTGTCGTGTTGCGCGATGACACGACGCGGGTTGTTCACTACGGCAAGGAATCAAAACAATATCTGAAAAAAATCGGTATTGTATTGGAAGTGACACAAAACGCTACAGAAGTCCGCGGAGTAACTGCGCACCCCGGCGTTGTCCGTGGTCCTGTGCGCATTGTGCATACATCGAGCGATCGGAAAAAATTTCCAGAAGGATCAATTCTCGTGACCGGCATGACGACACCGGATTTTGTGCCACTCATGAAGCGCACAGCCGCAATTGTCACTGACGAAGGCGGGATTACCTCCCACGCTGCCCTCGTCGCACGCGAACTCGGCAAACCATGCATCGTCGGTACCCGGAATGCAACGCGAGTGTTTAAAGATGGCGATGATGTCACAGTTGACGCGAACGTTGGTGTTGTTAAAAAAATCACGTGACTATGCAAGAGCATCGTGTGCGGACCCCCATGCGCAAGGTCGTGACGAGAAAATACGGCCTCCTCGCCAGTGATCTTTTTATTCAGGGACTCTCAAATCCTGAAAATTATAAAAAACTCCTTCTCGTCGATGCCTTCGTGAGTACTGGAGTTATTCTTGATCGGTGGTACTTCGGGCAACAAATTAGGGAGCTCGGTGAGAAATTATTGTTGCAAGAAGAACAGGATACGGGATTCATAGATAGAGTATTCGCGAATGTGTATGCATGTGGAGCAGAGTTGCTGCGGAATACAGTGCAGATAAAGAAGAAGAATTTTTCGCGAGTCAGCAATAGGGTTCTTATTCAGATTTTTGAAGATTTTTGCGAACAATACAAAATTTTCGCCGTTGCACTAGCGGGGTGGGGTTTGCAATTACCTGTGGAGGCACGGTTGCGCGCTGTACTGAAAGACAGGCCAAATATCGAAAATGAGCTGTCAATCCTCAGTACCCCAACTAAGAAAAATATCGTCACTGTGGAGCAAGAGGAGTTACTCAGGATCGGTGCCGGAATACAGAGGTCGAAGATATCACTCAGTACCGTTGGGGGTTTACCTCAAAATGTGAAGCGTGAGATTACTACACACATCGAGAAATTTGGGTGGATGACGCGTGGAGGGCTTGACGAGACATGGACTCCGAACGACGTTTTTGAAAGATTGAAGGAATTGGTTCGCGAGGATTGCATGAAGAAACTTATGGACGTAGAGAGGCAGAGAAACAAAGCGCAAGACGAATCAAAGAAACTTCTTCGAGCATTGCATGCGGATACGAAATTAAAAAAATTAGTTTCTATTGCGAAAGAGTTAGTCTATTACCGAACATATCGGACCGACTACCTAAACCTCACTCTGTTTCATGTGCGGCCACTGCTCATGGAGATCGGTCGTCGTATAGGTAAATACAGCTTCCAACAAATTTCTTACTTTAGGGAACAAGAAATCGTTCGTTGGAAACCGGTACAAAGAACTGAAATCGCAAGGAGAATGCAGAATTTTTTTCTCTTTGCCGTTAACCCTCATGCATGTATCTTCACCGCAGACCCAAAGAAGACGAAGGCACTGGAATTGGAATATGTGGAACAGGAGAAAATAGAGTCGAATAAGATTAAGGGGAACGCCGCCTTTCTCGGGAAAGTTCAAGGGAGAGTGGTCATGGTGCTTAGCAAAAAAGATTTGCCGAAAGTGACGCGCGGAGACATTCTTGTTTCCACAATGACGACACCCGATTATATTGTTGCGATGGAGAAAGCCGCAGCGTTCGTCACCGATGAAGGTGGTATCACCTGTCACGCCGCGATCGTCGCGCGGGAGATGAAAAAGCCGTGCATCATTGGGACAAAGATAGCAACGAAAGTATTGAAGGACGGTGATCGTGTAGAAGTTGATGCCGCGCACGGACTTGTAAAGAAAATTTCCTAATCAACTATTCCAGTATTCTTGAGAATATGAGAATAGCGAAAAGTGCTATGAGTATATCATCGATTAAAAATGTATCACTCAGATCGGTGCGACATAGACGGGACGCTACAATCCAACGTATTACAAAACAGTATGCGATTCAGCCACCTTTTATTCATAAGGGATTTCATGCATTATTTTATCCTATAGATTTTGTTCAGCTCATCTGGAATGCGTGGGGCGATTATTCTGGATACTTTTATCGTCTGCATATTTCAGTGCTTAAAAATTCGTATTGGGATCTCTATTACAAACCCGATGAATTCATAAAATTGCGTAATCACTATCTCAAGAAAATAAAGCGTGATAAGAAATTTCTAGCCCGACATTATAATGATTGGAAGGACGCATGCACTCGATTGGGCAGTAACATGCGCATGCTTGATTATGCCTTTGAACGAAAGAGTTTCCCATGGATTCTTCAGGCATACAAAAAAATGGTGGACGCGTATATCTCCGAATATGCCCTTGCAGCCCCGATTCAGGAGGCATGCGGATTTCAACCAGAGCAGTGGATTACACAGAGTATCGAAGCATATTGCAAAACTCATCATGTAGATTATCAACAGACTTCTTCATTACTTACATCGCCAGTTGTGCATTCATTCATTACCGAGGAGGAAATTGCTATTTATCGGATTGCACTTCGCCAAAAAGAAGAAAAACAAGGCAAAGATGTTGCTTCTGCACTCCTCAAACATCAACGACGCTGGTTTTGGATTCAAAACAACTACGCAAAATTTCCCGTGCTCGCTGTAGACTTCTTTCAACGTCGCGTCGATGATCTCTGTAAGGCGTCTCTTAGTGAACTGAAAGAGAAACTTGCTCATCTCGTTGCGCGACCTCGTTCCATGCAAGAGGAGAAGATGAAGTTATTTCGCAGATATAAACCAGATCAGACGTTAAGACTCTACGTCAAAATCAATGAACTTTTTTCTGAGATGCAGGATGTGCGCAAGGCATTCGTTTTACGTGCGAATTTCTATCATAATCGGTTTCTAAGCATTGTCGCTGAAAGATTTCGGCAAGACATGAACGATTTGTGGTTCTATACATACTGGGAACTTTGTGACGCCATTCGAACGGGCCATTTTCTTGATGTGGGAAATCTACGTGCGCGGAAGGAGATTATTGTTGAGGTCCAAAGTCAAAAAGAAAAGGTTGTTTTCGCAGGCGATGCTGCTGCAGAATTTGTAGCGCTTCTCAATGAGAACGTCGCAAGTGTTACTGAAATAAAGGGCATCATCGCGCAGACAGGAGTGATACGCGGCAGGGTGCGCATTGTTTTGAAGACACACGATATTTTGAAAGTAAAGACTGGAGATATTCTTGTTGCGTCGATGACGCGCCCAGAGATGGTTGCTGCAATGAAAAGAGCTTCTGCGTTTGTGACCGATGAGGGTGGGATTACCTGCCATGCAGCAATCGTGGCACGTGAAATGAATAAGCCGTGCATCATTGGTACCAAGATCGCAACGAAAGTATTGAAGGACGGGGATGTGGTTGAGGTGGATGCAGAACGTGGCATCGTCAGCAAGATTTCATGAAGCTTGATGCAAATACTTTCATACTCGCGAGTATCGAAGTATTTGCACTAAATCAAGAAAAAAAATGGCAATCGACAGGACATTTTTTAGAGGCGTTGAGTACGAAAAGAAGTTTACAAGGGAATATCTTGTGCAGCGATCGGACGCACCGGTGACGGGTGTGCTGCGTTGTGCTATTCCGTTGCGGCACCTAATCATTTTGCCTACGGGCAAGCAATACCAAGCGGATTATATTTTTCCCGTCAAAGAATGGGAAGCGTACGAAAAATATATTGCGCGGCGGTTTGCACGCAGGGGAGGATTGCGGAAAATGAACGAGCAATACAGCAATGGTCGTGACCGACTCCGTGCAGCGTTGCGCGGCATGGTGCGCGCGCGCAGCCGCGGCCTTGCTGCTATGCAGCCTTTTTTCAAAAGATACTTGGACGTGACGCTTTCGTCATATTCGGAAATTTACATCCAGCCATGGGGATACGATGCTCAATTTGTGCCGTACGTGAAGGAAAGACTCACTGCTGCAGTTGATACAGATGTGATGGAGCAGATATGGGAAGCAATCAGCTTGCCTCGGAAAATTTATGCTGCGCAGGACGCCGAGCGCGCGGTGTATGCGTGTTACCTGAGGGGTACGCTGAAGCAGGCGGTGTTCAGAATCACGAAGAAGTATTGTTGGCTCAGCGTGTACAATCTCAACCATGAACCAGTGACGCCGGAATACTTTTTACAATTCGTTAAGGGCAAGACAAAAAAGCAGGTTGCCAAAGAGTATGCACGACTGTCGAACTTGGCACAAGATAATACTCGGCGAGTGCGCGCCGCATTTTCCAACGTACGCGACCGTCATTTCCGTTCCTTACTGTACGACATGAACGCATATGCATTTGCAAGAACAGAGCGCATCGATACACTGAAGCAGTCGTATTATGCTTTAACTTTTTTCTTTGAAGCACTTCGTACTCAATTGAGTGTAGTGAGACGGAAGGATGCATCATTTCTCGATGTTGTGTCGTTTACGACCCCTGAAATTATTGCATTCCTTGAAAAGAGAAAGAT
>JACQSD010000033.1 GCA_016206165.1 Candidatus Uhrbacteria bacterium | reverse complement strand
CGTCTGGCCTCCACCGGGTGCCGCTCGTGGGCGCCTACGCAGACGGAAGCTTCGGGTTCGACCTCGGCATCTTCGTGGACGGCTGGGACGGCGACCGCTGCCTCCTCTGCTTCTGCGAGATCATTTGAACCGGAGAGCTCTCACCAAGAGGTTGGTGAGAGCTCTTTCTACATCACCTGGAGATGTACTTTACATCTCCAGGTGATGTATACTGTCGTCATATGAGTATACGCACCACACAA
Source organism: Candidatus Uhrbacteria bacterium (assembly GCA_016206165.1). Taxonomy (GTDB): domain Bacteria; phylum Patescibacteriota; class Patescibacteriia; order JACQSD01; family JACQSD01; genus JACQSD01. The sequence goes on along the minus strand of JACQSD010000033.1, from coordinate 14,247 downwards.
TTTGCGCCCGAAAACTACTACCACATCTACAATCGCGGGGTAGACAAACGAAAGATTTTTACGAACAAGCGAGATTTTGAACGCTTTTACATTTCCCTTTATCTCTTGAACGACGAATCGTATCATCCACCAACGGGTCTCTATTTTACATCTCCGGGTGATGTAAAAAAGGAGGGGCAGACGAGAACACCACTCGTTAATATTTTAAGCTTCTGCCTTATCCCGAATCATTTTCACATGCTCATTGAACCAGTAGTAGAGAATGGGCTCACGAAATTCATGCACCGATTGCTTATGGGGTATGCCAAATATTTTAATAAGAAATACGACCGCACCGGGCCATTGTATGACGGCGCGTTTAAGGCAATTCAAATATCAAACGAAGCGCATTTTGAACACCTCCTTCGGTATATTCATCTCAATGCACTCGATTTAACTGATATGCAATGGCGTGAAGGAGCGATTACTGATTGGAACCATGCGGTGGAATTTTTGGATGAGTATCAGTGGTCGAGTCATCATGCGTACCGTGGAGCAGAACAATTATTGCCCGTCGTTGAAAAAGGTGTGCTCGGGGACATATTTTCAACGCCACAGGAGTATCATAATTTTTTGCGTCAGTGGAGTATGCGTTCGATGGGAGACGTGAGAGAGATTCTCCATCACCCGGAGATGTAAAGTACATCTCCGGGTGATTGACGTTCACACTCGTTCTTGGTATGCTTTTTCACATCATTCACGTTTTCTCCTATGAACATTTTTTGGCACGGGAAGAGCTGTTTTTCGATCGCAATCAAGGGGGCGACAGGTGCGGAGGAGGTGAGGATCGTCATCGATCCATATCACCCAGAAAGTGCACTCAAATTACCACGCTCGCTCGTAGCGGATGTTTTGCTTTCCTCACATGATCATCCGTCACACAATTATCGTGAGGGGGTTGCCGGGGACCCCTTTGTGATTACGGGTCCTGGGGAATATGAGGCTGGTGGTGTTTTTGTGTATGGCATTCCGACATGGCACGACAAGGCAGATGGGGCAACACATGGTGCAAATACGATGTATCGCATCGAATGCGAAGGGATGTCACTCGCGCACCTTGGAGATCTTGGGCATGTGCTCACCGATACACACCTTGAGGCATTGAAAGATATTGATGTTCTTTTTGTTCCCGTGGGTGGAGGGTCGACAATCGATGCAGTCACTGCAGCAGACGTCGTGAATGCAATTGAACCGCGCGTCGTCATCCCGATGCATTATGCGATCACTGGCCGCGCACCTGGAGATGTACAGAAATTTTTGAAAGCGATGGGCGCAAATACTCCGGAACCAGTTGAAAAATTAAAATTGAGCAAGAAAGATCTCCCGACGGATCAAGTGCAAGTTGTTGTATTTGCACATTCTTAAGGTGTATTGCAATGTCAAGGAGGATAAAAAAAATATATGATGGGATCGAGATCAGAGACACAACTCAAGACGTTGTTGTTGTTCAAAAACCAAAGCGCAAGAGAAAAGTATCGACAAAAACTAAAATTCCGACAATGGAAGCGCCGGTGATTGTGGCCGCCGCTTTACCGGAAGGTGGCCAGGAACCGAACAATCGAAGAGTTCTCCTATGGAGTATTGTGAGCGTGATCGGAGTTGCCATCATTGGTGTCTGGATTCTCTTATTTCGATGGAATGTGCAAGGGGTCATGGATGAAGGCGCGATAAAATCGTCCGTTGCCATGCGGGATGAATTAGGGAAAACAGTCCAGGAATTTCAACAGAATTTTTCGTCCATCACGACACTCATTGAAGAGCGCTTCGCCAAGGAAAAAAAATCAGCAGATGGAACAACGACATTGTCGCCTGATGCGGTAAAGGAGCTCGAAGAACGATTGCGGAATACAGCAACAGAAAAAACAGCAACAACGGAGGGGATCAACTTTGATATAAAAACTTGGCAGCTCTATACATCGGAAAGCCCCCGCATTCAAGCGCGGTATCCGCTTGGGTGGGCGCTTGATACAAAGTCTATTGGTGGTGAGCGCGTGGCAGCATTTACACGATATACATCGAATGGAACAACTGGAGGAATAAGCGAACTTTTTATTGATGTCCGTACAAATCCAGAACGGAAGACATTAAAGCAATTTTATACAGAGGCGAACCGAACGAATTTGTATCAAGCGGCACGCGGTGGGACAGAAACGGTGTATGTCGATGGCATTCGTGCAGTTGCATTTCATGATGTTGCACAAGTATTTCCATCAACGATTGTGAGTGTGCGGCAAGGAACATTCATTTTCGAGTTTTCAATCCTCGGAACTGACGAGGAGCATAAAAAAATATTACAAACATTCTTAACGACGGTACGATTGAAGTAGAGTATGCCCTGTAGTGAAACTTCGCCACGTCCGCCTTCGGCATGACGTTCAAAGTTCACTCGAGGGAGCATGGAGGTAAAAATTATACGCGCAACATTCGTCAATTGATCCGTCAGGATCAGGCGAAGTTCTACTACAGGGTATGGCGGAACGAAAGACAAAAACAGAGAATGCCGCAGCGTTCAAAGGGCTTGGCACAGTGCAGAACCAACCCATTGAACGTGAAATGCAGACATCGTATTTGGATTATGCGATGTCCGTGATTGTGATGCGTGCGTTGCCGGACGTCCGTGACGGTTTGAAGCCCGTGCATCGGCGTATTTTGTATTCCATGCATGAGATGGGCTTGCGTCCAACAGCAAAATATCAGAAGTCCGCAAAGATTGTTGGTCACGCAATGGGGAACTACCACCCACATGGCGACTCTGCTATCTATGATACCCTCGTTCGTATGGCGCAGGATTTTGCGATGCGCGTGCCGCTCGTGCAAGGCCAGGGTAACTTCGGATCCATGGATGGCGATTCTGCTGCAGCGATGCGATACACCGAAGCACGTCTTGCCGGTATTGCCGAGGAACTGCTCCGTGATATTGATAAGGAAACTGTTCCTTTTGGTCCAAACTATGATGGCTCGCATGAAGAGCCGCGTGTGCTTCCCGCAATATTTCCGAATCTTCTGTTGAACGGGAGTGTGGGCATTGCCGTTGGTATGGCAACGGATATCCCGCCACATAATTTAGGAGAACTTTGTGACGGAACAATCTATCTCCTCGAGCATCCGGATTGCGACATTGGAGAACTCTCTGCGATTATTAAAGGGCCAGATTTTCCAACCGGAGGCATCATCTATAGTACGCACGATATTAAGGCGGCACAGGCCACGGGCAAGGGCCCGATTGTCATGCGTGCGAAGACAGATATTGTCGAGCGCGGTGACGCGTATGATATTTTGGTAACGGAAGTTCCGTATCAGGTGAATAAGGCAACCCTCCTTGAGACAATCGCAAATTTTGTAAAAGAGAAGAAAATTGAAGGCATTCGCGATCTCCGTGACGAATCAAACAAAGATGGTGTCCGTGTCGTTATTGAGCTCAAGAAAGACGCGTATCCGAAGAAGGTTTTGAATCAACTTTTTCAGTACACGCAACTGCAAGGGACGTTCCACGTGAATATGCTCGCGCTCGTCGACGGCATTCAACCGCGGGTGCTCACATTGAAGATGATGCTTGAAGAGTATGTGAAGCACCGGAAAGACGTCATCACACGACGCACACAATTTGACCTCGCGAAAACAAAAGAGCGCGCACATATTTTAGAGGGACTCGTGATGGCGCTTGAGGATATCGATGCAATTATTGCGACGATCAAAAAATCAAAAGACCGTGATGACGCAAAAGTTAATTTAATGAAGAAGTTCAGACTTTCCGAGCGGCAAGCAATCGCGATCCTTGAGATGCGCCTCCAACAACTCGCGAATCTTGAACGCTTGAAGGTGGAAGAGGAGTTGAAGGAGAAAAAGAAATTAATCAAAGAACTTGAGGAGATCTTGAAGAATCCAAAACGTATCCTCGGCATCATTATTGCAGAACTCAAAGCAGTGAAAGAAAAATACGCAACGCCACGGCGCACCGATATTGTGAGTCATCCGGTGGGGGAGTTTTCGGAAGAGGATCTCATTCCGAACGAAGCGTCACTCGTGCTCCTCACACGCGATGGATATTTGAAGCGATTACCGCCAGAAACGTTCCGAACGCAGACGCGTGGTGGGAAGGGAGTGATTGGGTTGACGACAAAGGAAGAAGACACGGTTGATCACTTACTCGCAACGACCACGCATACAAACCTCCTCTTCTTTACGAGTCGTGGGCGTGTCTTCCAGCTCCGTGCCCATGAAGTTCCTGAAGCATCGCGCGCGGCAAAGGGGCAAGCGATCGTGAATTTTTTGCAGCTTGCTCCAGGCGAGAAAGTGACGACCATATTGTCTGCTGCAGATTTGAAGCAGGTGAAATATCTTGTCATGGTAACGACACACGGGGTGATTAAGAAAGTTGCCATCGACGCGTTTGCCACGGTGCGGCGGTCGGGGCTTATTGCGCTCAAATTGAAAGATGGTGACGAACTCACCTGGGTGAAGCCGTCGAAGGGGAGTGACGAAGTGGTCATTGTGACGAAGCGTGGTCAAGCGATCCGTTTCAAAGAAGCAGACGTGCGTCCAATGGGCCGCACTGCAGCAGGCGTTCGTGGTATTCGATTGAAAGGGAATGATACGGTCGTCGGCATGGACATGGTACAAGAAAAGGGATCGCGGAATGCGCAACTGCTTTCGGTGATGGATCATGGATTTGGGAAGCGAACAGCACTCACCCAATATAAAGTGCAGCGTCGTGGCGGGTCAGGAATTAAGACGGCGAATATTACAGAGAAAACAGGAGCGCTTGTAAGTACATTCGTTCTTGATCTTGATGCGTTGCCCGAAGGCGTCCATGGCGATCTCATCGTTGTTTCGGCAAAGGGGCAAGTGATTCGTCTTGCGGCAAAGAGTATCTCTGTTGTGGGGCGTGCAACACAAGGGGTGCGGGTGATGCGGTTCAAAGAAACAGGGGACAGAGTTGCATCCGTGACGCTCGTGTAGTAGAATTGAGAATGCAAAATGCAGAATGCAAAATTCAGAATAATGACCACATTCATCATTCTGAATTCATCATTCTGAATTCCACCATATGGCTCTTCCTGGTCATCGACGAACATCGGGCGATAAACGGAGACGTGCATCACACTTTGCATTGAAAAAAGTGCAGACGACGTCATGCGCACAGTGCAAAAAGGCAGTGTTACCGCATCACGCATGTCAGTTTTGTGGTACATACGTCGGACGCGCGGTGCTTAAAATTTCCGCACCGAAGAAAAAGAAGTAGTATGTTTCTGCAACTAGCTGCTAGCTGCTAGCTGCTAGCTGCAAGAAGCAGCAGTCTGCAATGTCAAATAGGCATCTCTCACGAACGATCGCCATGCAGTCGCTTTTTGAATGGGATTTTCGTGGGCAAAAAATAGAGACTCTTCCCGAATCACTCGCACATAACGTGAAGGAGTTTGCTCCGGATTTTGATGATGGAGGGTTTGCTCGTGAATTATTAAAACAAATTCTCCGGAATCTCCCGGAAGTTGATGCATTGATTGCGCGGTATGCGCCGGAGTGGCCCATTGAACAGATCACTCCTGTTGATCGGAATGTGCTTCGCATTGGTATCTACGAACTCCGATTTTCGCAGGATATTCCCTCGAAGGTTGCGATTAATGAAGCGATTGAACTTGCAAAGACATTTGGAGGTGAGTCATCGGGCCGATTTGTCAATGGTGTGCTCGGCGCTATTTATCGCGATATGGCACGGAGCCATCAAATGAAAAAAATTGATATTGAAACGGGCGATACTGGCGAAAGCGCCCTTGAAAAATAATTTTCCTTCCTCTCTTATCACGGCACCCATGCACTCGCATTGTCTCGTGACAAGTGTGGAAGATTTGTATGGAAGATATTACTCGTTTCGCAACGGCGATTCGTATACCATTTAAAAATATTGATTTCTTACAACAGGCAGTGGTGCATCGGTCATATTTGAATGAGCACCCCGATTTTCGTCTTGGACACAATGAACGCCTTGAATTTTTAGGAGATGCGGTGCTTGAGCTTGTCGTTACCGAGTACCTTTACGAAACATATCCTGATTCACCAGAAGGGGATCTCACGAACTGGCGCGCGAGCCTGGTGAATGCAACAATGCTTTCTTCTATAGGTCAAGATCTCGGCATTGAAGCATATCTTTACCTCTCGCGCGGTGAGGCCCAAGATAAACAATCAAAAGCGCGGCAATATATTTTAGCGAACGCCATGGAAGCGATTATTGGTGCAATTTATCTTGACCAAGGCATAGCGAGTGCATCAACATTCATCCACGAATATATCCTTGTCAAGTTGCCGTACATTCTGGAACACAAATTATATCTTGATCCGAAGAGTAAATTTCAGGAAATGGCGCAGGAACTCATCGGGGTTACGCCAAGTTATCGGGTGCTCTCCGAAATCGGGCCCGACCACTTAAAACAATTCACTGTTGGCGTCTACCTTGGTGACGAGTGTATTACCGAAGGACAAGGGACGTCGAAACAAGAAGCACAAGTCGCCGCGGCAGAGAAGGCAATCGAAATGAAAGGGTGGTAGGCAAACTGAAGCACATAAGAACGGAAGAACTAAAAAACGTTCTTACGTTCATGCGTTTATCCGTTCTTTAGTTTTTTATGTCGATTCAAGACATTTTCAAACTCGCAGTTGAGCGTCATGCATCGGATGTCCATCTTGTTGTTGGACGTTCTCCCTTTTTGCGCATTGATGGCGTCCTTACCGAACTCAACGATTTTTCTCCACTCGATGCAAAGACTGCCGAATCGTTGATCACGACGCTCCTTTCGAAAGAACAGAAGGAACAATTCTTCAGTGAACGAGATCTTGATTTTTCATATACGCTTGATGGGGCGAGGTTTCGCGTCAATATCCACTTTGCCCATGAACACATGGGGCTTGTTGCGCGCGTCATTCATGGGACAGTTCCCACACTCGAAGCACTGGGGCTTTCGCCGGCAGTGCGCGCGCTGACGACGGAGCATGACGGACTCATCATTGTTACGGGTCCCACAGGATCAGGGAAATCAACGCTTCTCGCCTCGATGATCGAGAGTATTAATATGACGCGTGGTGGGCACATCGTGACTCTCGAGGATCCAGTTGAATTTTTATTTACCTCGAAACAATGCATTATAAAACAACGGGAAGTCGGCGCAGACGTGCGAAGCTTTGCCGCGGGGTTGAAACATGTACTTCGGCAAGATCCGAATGTGATCATGGTTGGGGAAATGCGTGATCTTGAAACCATTGCCGCGGCGCTCACAAGCGCAGAAACAGGGCACCTTGTCATGGCAACACTCCACACCGCGGATGCAGCGCAAGCGATCGATCGTATCATCGACGTGTTTCCACCATATCAGCAGCAGCAAATTCGTTTGCAGCTTTCGATGGTGCTTCGCGCAGTGATTGCACAAAGGCTCCTCCCGAAGGTGGGCGGTGGTCGCGTCGCAACGCGTGAGGTGCTCCTCAATAATCACGCGGTTGCAAATTTAATTCGCGAAGCAAAGACTGCACAGGTGCGTACAGTCATGCAGACAGGAGCAAAAGAGGGGATGACGACATTTGAGCAAGATATTCAGCGCCTCTTGAGTGCTGGCACTATCGACGCAAAAACCGCAGAAGCACAAACTGTTGGATGAGATGAAACATAATAACAGTGCAAAAAAGAGAAGTAATACCTCTCTTTTTGTTTTCTCGAAAATTTGCTAGTGTAGTGATACTGTGATGCGCCTGTAGCTCAATGGATAGAGTGACCGCCTTCGGAGCGGTTGATGAGGGTTCGATTCCCCCCAGGCGCAAAAAATGACATCTATCGGATGTCATCAGGAATCGAAGGGCGCGAGAGCGCGCAGCGCCCCGGACTGCGAGTCGGAGGCGAGCAGGATTCCCCCAGGCGCAAAAAAATTAAAATACGGGTCGGTAGCTCAGCTGGTAGAGCAGCACCCTCTTAAGGTGAATGTCGTGGGTTCGATCCCCACCCGACCCAAAAAGAAACGCTGTGTCTTTAAGACACGGCTTTTCTTTCCCAAATAAAAAAGCTATGCGTTGAGCATGGCCTTTTTATTTACGATTATTAAACAGTTGTTGTTGGTGCAGACACAGCTGCGTTGCCACTTACCTTCAATGCATCCTTCAGTGCTTTTCCTGCTTTAAACTTCGGCACGGTGACTGCAGGGATTGAGATTTTTTCACCAGGCTTCCGTGGGTTCACGCCCATGCGCGCCTCACGGCGCTTCGAAAGGAATTGTCCAAACCCTGCAAAGACTACCTCTCCACCGGTCTTCAATGTTTCCGTGATTGTGGCGAGCGATGTCTCGACAACATCAGCAACCTGATTTTTTGGGAGATTGAGTTTTGTCGACACACTCTCGATGAGTTCGGCCTTATTCATATCGATAAGACCCCTTTTGGAAAAGGTGTCTTGCCGCCAAAACCGCTGTGTCGCTCCGGCGCGCTCCGCGATCCTCGGGATCAGCAGAGCTAAATCCCTCCGGTCGGGTACGCGCCTCACGACATCGTGTTTTGTAGCAAACCTTTTCGTGGGGAGGTTAATTGATCAATGTTTAATTAATTACCGTGCGTATTCTATAACTCTTGTTTCTCGAATGACGGTCACCTTGATTTCACCCGGATATTGAAGATCCTGTTCGATCTTTGTTGCCATATCACGGGCAAGTTTGTGTGCGGCAAGATCATCAATTTCTTGCGGGGTCACAAAGACGCGCACTTCTCGGCCTGCTTGGATTGCGTATGTTTTTTCAATGCCGGGGAATGTCTTTGTGATCTTCTCTAACTCCTCAAGTCGTTGAATGTACTGCTCGTATGAATCTTTCCGTGCACCAGGACGTGATCCGGAAATGGCGTCTGCAGCCTTCACAATAATTGCTTCAAGAGTTTTTGGATGATCCTCGTGGTGCCCAATACAGTGGTATGCAATTTCTTCCGGCATCCCAAACTTTTTCATGATATTATACCCAAGCTCGGGGTGCGTGCCTTGAATTTCATGGTCAACTGCCTTTCCAATATCGTGGAAGAGCCCACCCTTCTTTGCGTTCACTGGGTCTGCGCCCACCTCTTCGGCAAGGATACGGGAGAGGTGCGCCACTTCAATCGAATGCTGGAGCTGATTTTGCCCGTATGATGTCCTGAACTTTAAACGGCCAAGGATTTGGACAAGCTTTGGATCAACGCCGGTAATGCCAAGCTCGTAGAGTGCTTCTTCTCCCGCCTTCTTAATTTCAATCGCGATGTCGCGTTTCGCCTCCTCAACTGCTTCCTCAATACGCGCGGGTTGAATGCGCCCATCTTTGATTAAGGCATCAAGTGCGCGTTTTGCAATGTGGCGGCGGATCGCGGAAAAACCAGAAACCGTGATCGCCTGTGGCGTTTCGTCGACAATGATTTCTGTTCCCGTGAGTTGCTCGATCGCTTTAATGTTGCGGCCTTCGCGCCCGATGATGCGCCCCTTCATTTCATCCGATGGGAGCGCCACATTTGTCGTCGTTAATTCTTGTGCTTGTGATGCAGCATTCCGTTGAATCGCGGTCGTGATCATTTCACGCGCTTCTGCTTCAAATGTTTCCGAAGATTCCTTTTGGAGTTTCAAAATACGTGATGTAAGCGCATCTTTTTCTTGCTTCTCCACAAGATCAAGGAGGATTGTTTTTGCTTCATCTTTCGAAAGCGCAGCAATGCGCTCGAGTTTTGCTTTTTGCTCTTCTTTGATTTTTTGTACTTCAACCTGCGCGTCCTCGAATTTCTTTTTCTGATCTTCTATTTTTTGATTTTTTGATTCAAGATCAAGTAGTTTCTGATCGAAGAGTGTTTCCCGTTTTTCAAGCCGATCTTGAATGTGTTGGAGTTCTTTACGGCGATCTGCCTCTTCACGTTTTGCCTCGTCGATAATTTTGATCGTTTTTTCTTTTGCCTCGAGGAGCAGATCTTTTTCTTTTGTTTTTGCAGCAGTGATGAGCTGCTCCGCACGGAGCTCTGCAGATTCGGTGCGTTTCTTCGCAACGGAACGGCGAATTTCGTATCCAACGGCGACCCCGACCCCCACACCAACGAGGAGTCCAAGGATTGGAATAATGACATCCATACGGGTGTATTATTCCTTTGTAGGCATTGTCGAAAGAAGATGATGAACGATGAACAAAGCCGCCTTGTTGAAGGCAGTCAAAGATTGCGGTGATCGGAATTGAATGAATCGAATAACGTTCATAGACTCACCTGTTTCGTACACGACACAAAGGAATTCATTGATCATGATGAAACTTCGCCTCGAGCGTACCATAATGATCGATTCGAGGCAAGGGCCTCGAATACACTTGACATATGACATGTAACACATGACATAAGATTTTTCGCCGCTCGATAATAACAGAAAGCCCCGCACGTGCGGGGCCGAAGTCAAATGTCAGTTGTTCGATGTCAGGTGTTATTTAATGATCTTATCAATAATCCCATACTTCACCGCTTCTTCGGGATCAAGATAGTGGTCGCGGTCCGTGTCTTTTTCAATTTTTGATTTTGGTTGGCCCGTGTGATGTGCGAAAATTGCGTTTAAGCGATCACGAATTTTTAAAATGCGTTCCGCGCGGATTTTGATATCCGTTGCTTGCCCCTCCGCGCCGCCCATCACTTGGTGGATCAAGATTTCAGAATTGGGGAGTGAATATCGTTTCCCTTTTGCGCCAGCTGCGAGGAGCACGGCACCCATACTTGCGGCAAGCCCAACACAGATGGTCGCAACATCCGGTTTAATGTACTGCATCGTGTCGTAGATTGCGAGCCCGGCAGTGACGGATCCACCCGGAGTGTTCACGTACAGTTTAATATCTTTATCTTTGTCCTCGCTTTCCAAAAAAAGTAATTGTGCGATCACCGTATTTGCCACGTTGTCGTCAATCATGTCACCCAAAAAAATAATGCGCTCTTTTAAGAGGCGAGAGTAAATATCATACGCGCGCTCGCCGTAGTTTGATTTCTCAATGACGGTGGGGATGAGCTGGTAATTTCGTGGGATTGATTTTGTTGTATGCATAGTAAATTAGTGTAGAGCGAGGAGTGGCATCATGTCAATAAATCATCCAAATAAATATTCCACACGAAGGTCGCGCTCAAGAAGATTCTTAAAGGGAGAAGTTGAGCCCAAGGGCCCGAACTATCCTCTTAAGAAGCCCCATGCTTGTCGTGAGCGCGACTTTTGTGTGGAACCCGGAAGTGTAGCATGAGAATCATGTACTGTCAATTGGATCCCTCTCATATGGTATTGGGATTAGGAGGATGCCCTTGACTTTCGTATTTCATTATGCTAAGGTAGCGAATCAGATTTGCGTCAAGAAAAGAGAGGAAGAGAGCGCAGATCTGTTGGCTTTTTGATAGTTCTTGAACAACTTGGAGAGTTATGTTCTTTCAGGGGCATTCTCTGAAAGACTTTCGATAGAACAAAATGGTTTTCTTGGTTTTCTTTTGTCCTGGCTCCATAGAGAGCCGCAGCGAAGGGAGTTACACAATGCGTAAGTTCATGATGGTAGTGCTGGTGCTCACCCTGGCGTCCTTCGGGGCGTGGGGTTGCGCCGATGGCAAGAAGAACGGCGGCGGGACCCCGGCGGCGACGCCGCCGAGCGAGAAGCTCATGGACGTCGAGACGAAGATCAAGTCCGGGCCGACAGAGGTGACCTTCCTGTTCGCGGATTCGCAGTTCGTGAAGGACACGACGATCACCGCGAAGATCGTGTCCTGGGAAGCGGAGCAGGACGGCAATACCACGAGCCGCACCAAGCTCGAGGTCGTGGGCGGGAAGCGCAAGCTCGTGCTCACCGCGACCGACGCCGACCACGAGACCCGTCTCGTCGCGATCGGCGCGGATGGGAAGATCGTCACGGATGCGGCGAACAACGAGGTCGTGGCGGATTTCTCCGCCTGGCCGCAGGTGGAAGGTTCCTTCGCCGTGGACATCGGGAGGGGCGCCTTCCGGTGGTTCCTGTTCAAGGGCCGCGTCGTGCCGTCGCCCGTGAAGGCGACGGTGGTGAAGAAGACGGGTGCCGGATACGAGCAGACGATATCCGTCCTCGCTGAACTCTTCCCGGTGGTTCGCAACCCCGGTACGGGCAAGTGGAACTGGGAGATCAATAAGCTCGCAACCCAGCGGAGCGAGGCAACGGATGCGAAGGACGGGTGGCGGTCGGTGACTGTGGCTCTGTCTCAGCAGGAGAACTCGTCGTTGAGGGCTGTGTTCGTGGATGGCGGGAACGTCATTCAGCAGGACAACAAGGATCTCGTCACGGACTTCACCACGTGGAGTTCGTACTCCTATCCGGTCAACGTGACGGACGGGACGATCCTCCTGCGCGCGGACCGCGGCGATCTCACGAAGTGGGGTACGCGGGAGGTACCGGGGAGACCCGGCACCGATGGGTACGGACCGAACAGGTTCGGGACGGAGCTCGTGAACAACGTCCCGGTCTTCCACGCGTACGTCCAGCTCCCGGTCCTCACCGACCAGGAGAAGAAGGACGGGAAGCGGATCCTCTTTGGCGCGGATTGGGACAAGTTTCCGGCCCGTGTGAACCCGGTCCCATGGTTCCCCGGATGGTATGAGCCATCCGGTGTGCTGGGGAAGGCCAAGTGGGACGCGGCCTTGGAGTACGAGGTCGTCGTGGCCGACTCGACGGGGACGCGCGAGCGAACCTTCGAGTGGCCGGAGGAATCGGAGTATCTCCGGCCGGGTTCGCGAAGCTCCATCCAGTTCGTCGTATCCGGTAAGGCGCTCGTTGCGCCGGTCTGGATCCTCGAACAGGGTGCGGCGCTGGCCGAGGTTGACTATGGCCAGTACCCGTTTGTCGGGCTCAGGATGCCGGGTCTCGGAACGGGCAAAACCCACTTCCGGGTGCTCGGGAAATTCACGAGTCCGAAGGGTGAATTCCGGGCGGACGTCAGTTTGCACCCGGACCTCACGTGGACGGAGATCACCCGTGACGCACAGGGGAACGTGGTCCCCGTGCCGGCCGGGCAGGAGAAGGTGACGGTGACGAGGACGAACGTGGACTTGACCGGCGAGTCGAAGCCCACGGTCGGCCTCGCGAGCGGCGAAGTACAAGGGAAGGTCACCTTCCCGCCGCCGGTGGCGCCTGCGACCCAGCAGGTTCCGCCGCTCATGAAGGAGCGGACGTATTGGGTCGTTCCGTAAGGTAACGACCCACCCCCTCGCGGAGGTCGAGGGGTTAAAGAAGTAAAGAAATCGGGGGCAGGAACATGGATGTTCCTGCCCTCTTTAATTTTAACCTCATCCCAACCTTCTCCTGCGAGGAGAAGGGGGGGGTGTTCCCTCTCCTTTTAGGAGAGGGTGAGGGTGAGGTTGCGGGGTTGACACCGGCCCCTTGACTTTGTTATATAAAAATGTTAAGGTGCAGCGTTATGACCTTTATGCGTTATATCCAACTTATTCGTCGTCGCTGGCACGTCATTTTCATGACGACGCTTGTGGTATTCGTGCTTGTTGCGATTGTGACGCTCGTGCAGCCACAACGATATCGCTCGACCGTGAATCTTCTCGTTGTCCAACGGTACAACTGGAACATGGACGCATATAGCGCATCGCGATCGACGTTGTACCTCGCCTCGATTCTTTCGAAGGTCATGTACTCGCAAGCATTTTTTGATCAAGTGATGGGCGCAGGGTTTGGTGTAAAGAATACGTTCTCTGCAGACCCAGAAAAGCGACGCGATCAATGGGAGACAACCGTGCGCACAGAAACGCTTGAACAAACTGGTGTCATTGCAATTAGCGTCTACCACATCGAACGCGATCAGGCGGAAAAGATTGCCCGTGCGATTGAGAATGTATTAACGACCAAAGGTGACCAATATCACGGCGGTGGAAATCAAGTTGTCTTGAAAACAATTGACGCACCGTACACGACTGATCGTCCCGTGCTTCCGAATATTCCACTCAACTTGGCAGCTGGTCTTGTCCTTGGGTTCTTCCTCGGGTTCGTCATCGTTGCACTCTTCCCAAAATTGACGTTTGCATTTTCTGTGGGGAGCATGATGCCGACGATGCCAGCGCTGGAAGCGATGGTGGAAGATGAACGAGGAAGTGTGCCGCTCGGATTGCACAGCGATTTTGGACAAGCGACCGACACCCTCTCCTAATAGGAGAGGGGCCCCTGGCGGGCCGAGCTGGCGCAGGCCCAGGGAGGG
>JACQSD010000031.1 GCA_016206165.1 Candidatus Uhrbacteria bacterium | reverse complement strand
GAAAATACCTTTACCAATAGAAAAAAATATTCCGTAAAAACCTTCCCACCATGTCCAAATTTGGAATTCATGACTCAATGAATACACGCCAACGATTGAGCCTCGCGTATACCAGGAGTATGCACTCGAGAGAACGAAGACAACCGCAGCGGGGGTGATCACCGAGAGTGCGCGCTTCGTCCGATCGCGCGCAGAGACGGAAAAAATAAAAAGAACCACGGGCAGGCCAAATATCGGGCCATACGATTTTGCTGTCGATAGGAGTGCAAAAACGATTGCCACCCATAATAATTTTCCCTTACCCTCTTTCCATCGTAATAACAAGAACAACATGAGCGCGAGATAAAACATGACCTGATATTCCATGCCAATATTCGCATAAGGCCAAACGAGTGAGCCAGACATGATGAGTAAAGAAACAATGAGGCTGATGCTTTTTTTCTTCGTAAGATACCAGACAATGGAGAAAAAGAGTCCGATCGTCATCGCAGAATAGATGACCGGAACAATGGTAAGATGAGACACGCTCGTCATCCCAAATAATCGAAAGAGAAAGACAAATGGGAGATAGAGGAGCACTGCAGAGATTCCCGCCCTTTTTACATCATACGCACCATCGAATAATTTGAGCGCTGCATTCGCCGTTTCGCCCTCGTACCCTTCAAAGAGCTTGTGCCATGTCGTGCTATAGAGGAGCACTGCAGTCGTGACGAGTGCACATACGAGAAGATGGGTCTTGATGTTCGGGAAACGAAGCTGGAAAAGAACCCAGAGTGCTTTGATCCCATCGCTCCAATTAATTTTTTTACCGTGACCCTTCGAGCGCGGCACATACGCGATAGCCATTTCTTCAATCCTGATCCCCTGCTTCGCGATATGTGCAGTAACTTCCGGACAAAAAGCAAATCCACGCTCATGCAATGGAAATGATTGGAGAAGTTTTGTGTTCATCAATTTGTAACACGTCGCCTCATCCGTTAACCGTTGACGAAAGAGAACATTCGTCACCAGTGAAACAAGTCGCCCGCCCCAATAAAAGAAGAATTGGCCGCGTTCATTCTTTGCCTTGTTGCGCGAGCCATAAAGAACGGGAAGATTTTTTTGTTGTGCGTACGAATAGAGCGCAATGATATCGGACGGATCATACTCCATGTCCGCATCTTGTATAATCGTGTACTCTCCTTGCGCGTGCTCGAGCGCGGTGTGTATGGCTGCTCCCTTCCCTTTATTGTGTGCATGGCTCATGAGCGTAAAGGAATCATGCGCGTGATTTTCCTGAAATGCAAGCAGTAATTTTTTTGTATCGTCCGTTGACCCATCGTCCACAACAATAATCTGGAAGGTTACCCCAGTATTTTTAAAAACAGAGAGCAATTTCTCTAACAGCATGATGACCGTGTGCTGCTCGTTATACACTGGGACAATAATGGTAATGTTTGACTGCATAGTTTCTATCGCGAGGAGCGCTTTTCCTTTAAAATTCGATCAAGAATTCCTTCGTTGATCACATCACCGCTTTCCGATAATCGGATGGTCTCGTTGTCGTCATCCGAGGAATCAAATATATCATGCCTGTCGACGCGCGTATATGCGTCGCTCGGAAGTTCAGCAAGAAAACGAGAAGGATCATTGACACTCATCCCTGCATACGCACTTTTCGACTGGCCAGAAAATGTTAATGTCAATCGATCCGCAGCGCGTGTAACGGCAACATAGAACAATCGCCGTTCTTCCTCCAACTCGTGTGGATGGTCGAGGACTTTGATGTGCGGAAATTGTCCTTCAACAAGCCCAATGACATACACATGATCCCACTCAAGACCTTTGGCTTGGTGAATTGTCGAGAGAACGACCGCATCCTCCGGCCCCGAAAGTCCATACGCACGATCGCGACGAAACCCTTCAGAAAGTGTTGCATCACTCAAAAACTCTTCAAGCGTTTGATAACGACCAGCAAATGATGCGAGTTGTTCAAGATCAGCCCGCCGATCCTTGTGATTCTCAAAATTGGATTCAAGGTAATCGCCATAGCCGTTTTGGAGAATCGTCAACACTCCTTTTGTGAGCAATGTATCCTGCGATGTCGCAAGTTCGCGGAGGAGTGCAGTAGTATTCTTCGGAAGTCCAAACTGCGCAAGTGATTGATCATTAAACATCGACCAGTGAACATTTTGATTTTCATTGGGAATTGGGAATTGGGAATTGGGAATTCGTTGCTGTATGATTTCAAAAATTCTTGCAGCTTTCACGTCCCCCACCCCTTCTTCCATCAACAGCACCCGTTTCCACGCGAGCTCGTCCAAGGGATTCGCAAGGATTCGAAAATACGCGAGTACGTCCTTCACATGTGCCTGCTCAAAAAAACGAATCCCCCCGCGCATGATGTATGGGATATTTCTTTTTGCGAGTGCAAGCTCAAGTGCAAGCGATTGATACGCGGCGCGAAAGAGTACAGCGTGTTCGTGCAGTGGCGCCCCTGCATCACGAGCATCACGAAGCGCGTTTGCGATAAATTCTGCTTCTTTCTCTGTATCCTCAAACACGATGAGTTTCGGCCGCTCCCCCTTTTGTTTGAGACTCTTCAGATTCTTCTCGTGTCGATTGCGATTCTTTTTGATACTTGCATTCGCGAGATGGAGAATCTCTGGCGTCGAACGATAGTTTGTTTCGAGCCGAAATGTTTTTGCATTTACAAATTGTTTTGGAAAATCAAGAATGTTTCGCACCGTTGCCGCACGAAACGAATAAATGCTCTGGCTGTCATCGCCGACAACCAAAAGATTTCCGTTCGCCTTGGCAAGAGCGCGAACAATATCACCTTGTATGGTGTTCGTGTCCTGATATTCGTCAACGAGGATGTACTGGAAATGATGAAAAACCTCACCCTCCCCTCTCCTCAAAGGAGAGGGTTGCGTTGTTGAAGATGCCGACTCTTGCAACAGTGTTCTCCAATGAATGAGGAGATCATCGAAGTCCATCTGGTTCGCTGATTGTTTTCGCTTCTCATAGCCACGCATACTCTCCACAATCATTACGATTTCTTTTTCCGGAAGATGCCCAAAGCGATCACTCACATACTCCTCAAGATCCGCATCGCTATTCCGCATGAAGCTCCAGATATCTCGGAGCACTGCGGGCTTTGGAAAAAGTTTACTCCGCTCACTGCCAAGCGAGCCAACAACACCCTTCATGAGTTGCTGACTGTCATCGCTATCGAGAATCGTAAATGCAGAACTCCTGCCAATGCGTGCAGCAGAGCGGCGAAGAAAAAGATTCCCGAGGTGATGAAACGTCCCGCCAAAAAGCCCGCGCGACTTTCCCTGCGTCAACGCATCGACGCGCGTCAACATTTCTTTTGCCGCCTTATTTGTAAACGTGACGAGCATGATTTCGCGTGGATCCACACCGTGCTCAAGCAGCCATGCGACACGATACACAATCGTCCGCGTCTTCCCACTTCCGGCTCCCGCCAGCACTAAGCACGGGCCGTCACCCTCTTCGACGACCCGCAACTGCTCGGCATTCAGTTCTTGAGAATAATCAATAGACATACTCTGCAATAAGCATGCCGTCAAGTAGATTTATAGAGAATGCGGCCGCATCGTGTATAAATCCATTGTGTTATTGCGTTTGAAGAATATATTGTTCGAGCCCGGTCGAGAACATACCAATCACTACACCGGCCGTCGCACAAGCGGCGGGCGATGTTTTTGCAATACATTCAAAAATACTGTTGAAAACGCAGCGAGTAAAAACGTCCATTGAATTGGAAGAAACCATGCAACGCCGATGACGAGGAGCGCCATAAGCGCCTTCCCGATATGCACTGCCATCTCATGAAGCACGGTGAACTCGTCGACATAATGCCCTTCATCAGCGGCAAGCTCGAACGTCAACGCATCAAAAGGAATCTGCATGACAATTTTGACAACGCTATGATACGCGCCAAGAACAAAAATGTGATATGCATTCAACACAAACATTTTGAGAATCCAACCAATCGAATAGAAAAAACTTCCCACGTGCAATGCACGCTCGGCATGATCATCGGACGCGTCGATATATTTTCCCATAGTCAGTTGCAGTAAAACGGTCACGCCAATGATCACCGTTGAAATCGCGCCCACCTTTAAATAATCGCCGCTGAGCACAAGAAAAATGAAAATCGGCCACACTTCGAGCGCAACGAGGCTTTCTGCGCCATCCGCGACAAAGGCGAGAATCGTCCGTCGCCGGCTCCGATCAAAAAAATGTCGCCATGTCTCGCCATACCCCCAACGATATTGTTCCTGCGTTTTTGGGATGACAATATATGGAATCGCAGAAAGGAGATACAAGACGATGGATGCAGCAAAAAGTACCGTAAAGTCATAGCGACTCAAAACGTATCCCGCGATCACCGGCACAACGATACCAAGAATATCTCGCGTTATCCCAAGCACGCTCAACTCTCTTCCGCGGTTCCTGCGATCGGTAAATTTTGCAAAATCAACAATGTATGGCACCCAATAAAGAATGCGGTAGATCGTGAGCACAAAGAGCGCAAGAAAAAGGAGGGTGAGTGCGTTTTGTTTTGTAATAAAAGAAAAGATGATAAAGAAAAGAGCGCCAAAGAATGTACTCGCAATCAACGCGCGACGAAATCCAAAGTGATTGAGAAAACGAGCCCCCGCAGCAACGGTGGCGACATACAGAAGCGATGATGCAACAAAGAAAAGCATGACGGATATGAGACTTCCGTTAAAAAGATTAAATAAAAAAATAGGAAGGTAGAGCCCGAGCAGCCCTCCGGCAATCATCGTAATTGTTTTTCCGGTGTAGAGCGCAACGAATCCTGGAGAAACGTTGCCGTCAAGATATTTTGCCATAGTCAGACGACTGTCGCGCGTGCTTCTTTTAATGCTCTCGCATACCACGCGAGTTCATCGAATAATTTTTTGAGCTTTACTTCGTACGATGCATCAAGCATTGCACCAGTTGCATTAAAAAGTTCCTGCGCATTTGAAAAATAGACCGCGGCACCAAGCACCGCCATGCGCAACTCAATCAACACTGGGCGAAGATTTTCCAACATACGGCTGCCGCCAAGCGCCCCTTTCGAGACTGCACACACCGCAACCGGCTTCCGCGCATACTCGATAAAGAGTTTGTCGAGGAGAATTTTAAGCTCTCCTGGATAGCCATGATTATATTCTGGCGCAACAATAATAAATCCATCCGCATTCGCAGCAATTGCCTTCCATGGATTTGTTTTCTCGTGATCAACCTTGGAGTGGGTCGTGAACGGCAATGCGTAGTCGCGGACATCAACAAACGTCACAGCAAACCCGAAAGCTTTTGCTTGCACCTCCACATACCGCGCAATTTTTTCTGACGCGCGGCCCTCGCGGCCAGTGCCAAGGATAAGTGCAATGGATAATTGTGGATTCATACGTTTCTATCTTACTTTGTTTATCGAGGCAGTGCAATCATATCACGTACACAGGTAACAAGATGATCACGAACAAGCGTATCAATAAGCGATGAGAGCCGCGATGGTGGACATTGGGCGCGAAAATAAAACTCAAGTGCAGCGATAGTCGAGCGATGCCCGGGTGCTGTGCGAAGATATTCAATAATGCGCCCGCGAAAGTAGCGGTCAGAATCTTTGAATGCAGCCACGGTGCGGTGGCGATGCTTTGTCCAATCAACGCTTTTGATTGCAGGGTATGCGGCACACTTCGACTGCATGGGACAGGTCACGCACTTCGGGCGTTTCGCAGTGCAAACAAGTGAGCCAAAATCCATGAGGCCGTGGTTCCATGGATACCCGCGTCCTTTTGGTACCAGTTTTTCTGCCAACGTCCAAAGTTGCGCGTCCGATATTTTTTTCTTTGGCACCTCCACTCCAAAAAAGATACGATGAAAGACGCGGGCAATGTTCGTATCCACGGGCGCAACATCCTTGCCAAATGCAAAACAAACAACCGCGCGTGCTGTATATTTTCCTATCCCGGGAAGCGTCTCGAGAATATCTACATCCTTCGGAAATCTTCCGTGATAATCTTTAGCAATACTCTGTGCCGTTCGGTGGAGGTAGAGGGCGCGGCGATTATACCCAAGCCCACTCCACGCACGGATGACAGCCGCCGGTGATGCATCGGCAAGCGCACGCAGCGTCGGGAACTCTTTCAAGAACGCTTTATACTTTGGAATGACGCGATCCACTTGTGTCTGCTGCAACATAATTTCGGAAACCAGGATTCGATATGGGTCACGAGTTCTCCGCCACGGCAGATCGCGCTTGTGAGCAGCGTACCATCGGAGCAGACGGCGCTGCACAATTGCCACCTTTCGAGCATTTGCCAAATGTGATACAGTATTCATAAACCGTTACATAATATCACAAACTGGTAGCCGCAGGCTTTTCCGCCCCCGGCGGATCCGCCTCGTGCGGAAGCCTGCGCAACCTAAAGGTTGCGGCTACCCATTCGAGACAATTATTCAACGTCTTAGTATGTCATTATCCAAAAAACTTCACTATCTCCAAATTGCACTCAACTCAAACCTCGATGATGCCGCATCGATCATTGCGAGTGTCCCGCGAGATCCTCGGATTATTTTTGAGGCAGGAACGCCGCTCATCAAAGAATTTGGTGCACACTCGATTGCCGAGCTTCGTGCATGGGCGGGGCCAGACGCATATATCGTTGCTGACATGAAAACCATGGATCGCGGCGCAACAGAGGTCTCGATTGCTGGCCGCTATGGAGCAAATGGTGTTATCGCGCTTGGACTCGCGCCAATTGAAACACTGAACGCTTTTGTCGCTGCATGTGATGCACAAGGGCTTGATGCAATGATCGATATGATGAATGTCGAGTATGCACTCACGATACTTCGTGCACTCAAGAAACCGCCTCGCGTTGTCCTGCTCCATCGTGGTGTTGACGAGGAACGAGATAATCGCGAAAAACAAATTCCATTCCACGAAATAGCGCGCGTGAAAGGCGCATACGACATTTTGCTTTCCATCGCTGGCGGAGACACAATCAAGGATGTCCAACGTGCATTCTTTAATAGTGCAGACATCGCCGTCGTCTGGAAGTCATTTTATAGTGCATCGGGCGATACAGCAAGTTTAGCACAAGAGTTTTTGAAGGAAATTCGATAAGTGAGTAAGTGTATAAGTGAACCCGACCCTGCGCCATGAGCGCAGGGCATCAGGGCGGGTTCGCTAGGAGCAGAGTCGGCTCCGCCGACTACTCTTCCCATGTG
>JACQSD010000030.1 GCA_016206165.1 Candidatus Uhrbacteria bacterium | reverse complement strand
ATTGTCTTTGCCGAGTCCGGGCTTTTTTTTGGTTTCTTTCTCCCGGGTGACAGTCTATTATTCACTGCTGGATTTCTAGCATCGCAAGGGTATCTCAATATCTGGACACTCGCGATCGGTACGTTCATTGCTGCGGTCGCGGGCGACAGCGTCGGTTATGCGTTTGGACGCCGTATTGGACCAAGTCTCTTCACACGCGACCACTCTTTTTTCTTTAATAAAAATTATATCGAACGATCACGCGCATTCTTCGTGCGTCACGGAAAAAAAACAATCGTGCTCGCCCGCTTTGTTCCGATCGTCCGCACGTTTGCGCCGATCCTCGCGGGTGTAGGCACGATGGAGTATTCGACATTTCTCTTTTATAACATCATTGGCGGGCTCCTCTGGGCCGTCGGACTTTCGCTCCTTGGGTATACATTAGGGAGCGTTATTCCGGATATCGATCAGTATCTGCTTCCCATTATTCTTCTCATCATCTTCATTTCACTCCTCCCAAATCTCGTCGTGATCGTGCGCGAACGGCGCCAATCCCAAAAACCACAAGAGCGCCGAGAAGCCCCATAATCAAATCGAGCATGGTGTCAAAAAGCCCATCTTGAAATCTCCCTCCAGGGATGATACGATCAAGCGCAAACTCGAGCAGTTCCCACAACACTGCAACAAGCGCGACCAAAGCAACACCAAGCACAATACGAAGCCACCCGCGCACAGCGGGGATCTGATGCGTTTCGTCGCCCCATTGCTGCGCGAGCAACACGCTCATTGCGGTTGAAACCCCGCCAAGAAAATGGAGTACATTATCAATCTCTGGGAATACATCGTAGATATAAAAAAACGCCCCGCCAACAACATGGAAGGAGAACACGATGATCATTGGGGAGAGAATGGTAAGGATTTTGATCATCGAGATGAGGATGCTAGGAAACAAGGAGATTGAGGAGCAATGCTAAGGGCATGGCGGTGTAGTGAGTCAGTGTATAAGTAAAGTCAGTAAATTAAGCTTGTATACTTACTTCACTGATACACTTTATTTACTTAAAGAAGCTGTTGCCGTTTTTGCTGTCGACGTCGTCGGTTCTGTCATCCCGCGAAGTACAATAAGACCATTGACGACAAGAAGAACAAGGGCGACAAGGAGTGCGAGATGAAAAAAACGTGGAGTCATACCCTGTAGTAGAACTTCGCTTGATCCTTACGGATCAATTGACAAAATATCACATGTATTATTCTTGCTTCATGCACTCTGGAGAAAAATCGAAACGTCATGCCGAAGGCTGACGTGGCGAAGTTTCACTACAGGGCATAAAGTATAGAGAATGTACCACACGCCGTGCTTCTTGCCAAGCGAACACAATCACGGCATACTCTAAAGACAAACATGCTCCATGCCGGAGTGGCGAAATAGGTAGCACGCGCGAGACTTAAAATCTCGTGACCGCAAGGTCGTGCGGGTTCGATTCCCGCCTCCGGCATTTCAAAAAAAATGAAAAACAGAAAAACAATAAATGAAAATTTCTTCAAGCAGTGGTCGCATGAAATGAGCTATCTCCTTGGGTATATCACTGCCGATGGTTGCGTCGGAATATGCAAGGGTCGTAAAAAGAACCCCTATACCTTCAATATCACGTCAATCGATAAAGGACATCTCTACAGACTAAGAAAAATTATCGAGTCAACCCACAAAATATCTCAAAAAAACGGGGTCAATAGTGGCGCGTTCCAATTACAACTTCGGAACTCCTCAATCTGCATTGATCTTATACGTCTTGGGATCATTCCAAGAAAGACTGCGCGACTCCAGCCAATGCGCGTACCAAAGAAATACTTTGCCGATTTTGTTCGAGGCTACTTTGATGGCGATGGAACGGTCTACATGTATCGCGTCAATAATGTTTGGCAAATTAAAGCTGGGTTTGTGAGTGCAAGTCAGGCGTTCTTTAGAGCATTCCATACCGAGCTCTGCAAAAGACTGGGCATTCCTGAAAAAACCGTCCATACAAAGAAAAAAAGGAAGGCGAGCGACAAAAAACAATATACCTCACATTTCTATATTGATGACTGTAAAAAACTTGCCGATTTCATGTACGGTAACCATACAAACCTCTACCTTCCTCGGAAGCGTCGAGTATTCGAAAAATGGAATCTCGTCAAAAGGAGATCATTCATTAAAAAAATTACCCCTCAAAGATAGGCTGGCATCTCAATACGGCGCCGCGTGCACATCTGATTTGATGATTGGGCGACTCCCGCCCCGGGCACCAAAATCAAAATAACCTATGACAACTATTAATAAGAAATTCCCGAGAGGGGTGGAGGTTGTCGGTTCGGCAATTATTGAAGATGGTGAGGGAAAAATACTCCTCGTCAAATCGCCAAAATGGAATTATCGCTGGACGATGCCTGGTGGACATATTGAACCAGGAGAAGGAATAGAGGAGGCTTTATTGCGCGAAGCTGAGGAAGAAGTCGGCCTCAGATTAAAATCCAGTGGTATCATTTCATTTGGTGAACTCATTGGCCCAAAAAGTTTCCACCGCCCTGCACATTTTATCTATTTTGATATTCTCTGCAAAACAAAAAACAAAAGAGTGAAGCTGGATAACGAGGAACTAAAGGAATACATTTGGGTGGATCCACGGAAAGCTCTGAGAATGGAATTAGCAGAAAGCTATGACAAAACAATTAAAACGTATCTGAAATTCAAGGAACATACATAAGTTCACTTCATGCCACAAAAAACAATTCGCCTCTATCTTTTTTTTACCTTCCTCACGAAATTCGGGCAGTCGTTTATTTTTGCGACGTACACAATCTTCCTCCTCTCCCGTGGATTGAATCTTTTTGAAATTAACCTCGTCAACTTCGTTTTTTACACCACCCTCTTCCTCTTTGAAATCCCAACTGGGGCGATCGCTGACGTCTTCGGACGCAAGATGTCTTTTATCCTCGCGTGCCTCTTTGCTGCCGCAAGTTCGCTCCTTTATGCGGCGACGCAATCGTTCGCTGGATTCGCTCTTGCCGAGGCTCTCGGCGCCATAGGTATCACACTTGCCTCGGGCGCATTTCAGGCATGGCTCGTCGACAAATTGAAGTATCATGACTATACCGAACCACTCGGACCCATTTTCACACGTGAACACCAAATAGGAAGTCTCGCATTAATTCTTGGGGCAATGGGTGGCGCGTGGCTCGCGGATTTTCACATCGCCTGGCCATGGATTGGGGCAGGGATCATTGCGCTTATCGCCGGATTCCTCGCCACAGTGCTCATGAAAGAAGAATATTTTGTGCGAGAGCGTTTTTCATTCAGTCACAGTATCGCGTCCATTAAAAAAACAATTCGCGTGAGTATTGACTACGGGTCAAAACATGCGGTGGTTCGATTCATTCTTGTTATGGGTGTCATTCAATACATTACGATTCAAGCGGCAAACATGCAATGGCAGCCGTTCTTTGCACCAGCACTCCCGAACAAGACGAGTCTTGGCTTTATCTTTGCGGGAATATCACTCGCTGCAATGCTCGGCGCGACACTCTCGACGCGGATACAAAAAATAATGGGAAGCGAACAACGAACCATGATTCTTTCGCAATGCATTATCGGCGCGGGCATCCTTGCCGCTGCGCTCATCGGTTCGTTTCCTGTTGCGCTCACTGTCTTTCTTGTGCACGAAATCGGACGCGGACTCTTCGCGCCAGTGAAAGATACGTATCTCAATAAACACATTCCCTCGGAAACACGTGCAACCCTCATCTCGTTCGAGTCCATGTCGCATCATATCGGTGGTATGATCGGCCTCCTCGCAAGCGGCGCCCTCGCACAATACTATTCGATCCCAACGGCATGGATTGTCTCCGGTGGATTTCTTATCGTAGTGACACTATTGTTCATAGGCCGCGTACGATCAGCACCTGTATTATAAAAAAATTTGACACTCTGCCAAGCCACATGCTACAGTACAAATACATTATGAACATGAACTACCAAAATACAATCACATCTCCAGTGCCAGCCCCGACTCTTTTGAGACAGGGCCACTTTTCGTTGTTCATGTAAACCATACTTCATGACCAAAGTTCAAAGCCCTGCCTCACCGGCAGGCGCTTTTGTTTTTGGTGCCCTTCTCATCGTTCTTTCGCAGAAGCGCGGTGAGGAGGGTAACAGGATTTTCCCTCCGGCTGGACTTTAAAAATCCTACATTTGGGAGATCGTGTCATGTTTGGAAACGGAACACTCGGTATTGTCGGCTCAGGGAGAATGGCAGAGGCGATGATCAGTGGGGTGCTCGAAAAGGGGCTGCTCCCCGCACAAATCATCGCATCGGGACCAAAGCAGAAACGGGCTGACGAACTCATCAAGGCGTATGGCATTCAGGCGACGACGGACAATCGCGTTGCCGCAGATACGGATGTGCTTGTTGTGCTTTCGACAAAGCCACAAACAATGCGCATTGTCCTCAACGAATTGCATGGCCATATCCATAAGGACGCTGTCGTTGTCTCCATTGCCGCAGGAGTACGGCTCGAAACACTCTATTCCGGGCTTGACCATCGTACGGTCGTCCGCGCGATGCCAAATACACCCGGCCGCATCAACATGGGATTCACGATGTGGACATGCACCGCGGAAGTAACTCCGGAACAACGTGCCAAGGTCGCCGAACTTCTCGGGGCACTCGGCAAACAACGCTTTGTCGAAGAAGAGAAGTATCTCGACATGACCACGGCAACCTCGGGAACAGGCCCTGCGCTCGTATTCATGTTCATGGAGGCCATGATTGACGCGAGCGTGCATATTGGTATGCCGCGCGCACTCGCCGAAGAGACAGTGATTGAAACAATGCTTGGTTCGGTACTCCTTGCAAAGGGGGAAATAACAAAGAAGGATGGGAGGCACCTCGCCCAGTTGCGGAGTGAAGTGACCTCTCCTGCCGGAACCACAGCGGCAGCAATCTACGCGCTCGAGAAGGCGACGTTCCGCACTGCAGTCGTCGATGCTCTGCATGCAGCGCACATGCGTTGCATCGAGCTTGGAAAATTGTTGGGAGGGAACTGACCACACGAAGGAAAGGAGCGGCACAGGGCGTCCATGAACCATGGGCGCCCTTCTTTTTTATATCCTTGTTTGTAGAAGAAAACCACGCTACAATAGGAGAATCTTTATGGCACCCAAAACAAAGGAAAAAATACGCACAACCCCCGCAAATCCGAAGGCTGTGGATGAGGATGTTGTGTTACATGAAACCCTGCGGCCGAGGAAGTTGCAAGAGTATGTCGGGCAGGAAAAGATCAAACAAAATCTGCACATTTTGATCGAAGCAGCAAAGCATCGAAAAGAACCGATTGAGCACGTGTTGCTTTCCGGAAGCCCGGGGCTTGGAAAAACGACACTCGCGCATATCATTAGCCACGAGATGGGTGCGAATATTCGCACTGCCGCAGGCCCAACCCTTGAACGCGCCGGTGATCTCGCGGCAATTCTCACGAACCTTGAAGAAGGCGACGTCCTCTTCATTGACGAAATCCATCGCTTGAATCCGGCGGTTGAAGAAATTCTCTATCCGGCAATGGAAGAGTATGCGCTTGATCTTGTCATTGGCAAAGGGCCGGCAGCGCGCACACTCCGCATTGACATCCCAAAATTCACTCTCATCGGCGCAACCACAAAAACAAGTCTCCTCGCAGCCCCGCTCCGCGATCGTTTTGGCGCGACATATCATTTGAATTTCTATGAGATTGAGGACATCCGGAGAATTCTGGAACGCTCCGCACGCATTTTGAAAGTAGAAACGCATCCAAGTGCAATCGAAAGTATTTCGACGCGTGCGCGGCGCACTCCACGCATTGCAAATCGCCTCTTGAAACGCGTCCGCGATTATGCGCAGGTAAAAGGAAATGGTACGGTCACTGCGCCAATCGCCGAAGAAGCACTGAACCACCTCGACGTGGATGTGTTCGGGCTTGATGCAGTTGACCGCAATATCCTCGAGGTCATTATGACAAAATTTCAGGGTGGACCAGTCGGCTTAAATACAATCGCGGCAGCAACCGGCGAAGAAATGGCAACAATTGAAGAGGTCTACGAGCCGTTTCTGATCCAAGTCGGTTTCCTCGATCGCACCCCCCGTGGGCGTGTCGCAACAAAACGGGCATACGATCACTTAAAGATCCAACACCCGAAACAATCACAACAACTACTTTAGTAAAGACAGCGAGGTCAGCGAGGACAGTAAAGTCAGCTGTCTTCACTGATACCCTGTCTTCACTGACTCACTGCTGACATGCCCCTGGCAATATTCCTCATCCCCTACGGACTTTTTCTCCTCTGTTTTTTCATATTCGCTCTCTTTGCCCTTGCACATCTCTTCGTCTTTGGGGAAAAAAATTTTACGACGTTCCTTGCAACGTTTCTCTTCATCGTAGCAAGCGTACTTGTACTGAACACGTCGTGGAATCTTCTCGTTTCGATCGACTGGAAGGAACCAGTCGCATTGATCGCGTCATTACTCTAAACTATGTTATTCTCTGCCACACGCATCGACAACCCACGCCCGAATGAACACGTCGTCTTCTTTTTGCGACGCCACCCTATTGTTTTTTTAAAACCGATATTGCTCTTCGTCATCCAGTGTGCAGTGGGTATCGGCCTTGCGCTTTTTCTTTACTATACATTCCCAGATTTTTTGAACATTTCCACAATCTACGCAGTGGCGATCATCCTCGGAAGTGCATATGCCCTCCTGACATGGCTCCTCTTTTTCTATGGTTTCCTTGATTACTACCTTGACACATCGCTTGTGACAAATGTGCGCATTATCAATACCGAACAAAACGGTCTTTTTTCCCGCGTGCATGCAGAACAATATCTCGATCGCATCCAAGACGTAACGTCAGAAATCAAGGGTCTCTTTCCAACGCTCTTTCATTATGGCACGGTCTACGTGCAAACAGCAGGCGCACAAGAGCGTGTGACCATGGAGCAAGTCCCGAATCCTGATATTGTTGCTCAAAAATTACTCGACCTCATCGAAACAAACCGCCACGCCAAGATAGTAAATTAAGTATATAAGTAAAGTAAGTGTCTAAGCTTAATTTACTGACTTTACTGATACACTGAATTTACTTTTTATGTCTCTCACTCGCCGCATCGCCCACAACACGTTCTTCCAAATCAGTGGAAAGATCGTTTCCACGATCCTTGGCGTTATTGCCATTGGCATGATGACGCGCACACTCGGCCAAGATGGGTTTGGCGCATACACGACAATCATTGCGTTCCTTCAATTCTTTGGCATCCTTGTTGACTTCGGCCTCACGATCACGACCATGTCAATGATTGCGGTCCCTGGGGTCGACGAACGCCGCATCCTTGGCAACCTCATGACGTTTCGTCTTGTTACTGCTGCTCTCTTTCTCGCACTCGCACCACTCACTGCACTCTTCTTCCCATACAGCGAGGAGATAAAATGGGGTATTGCGCTCAATACGCTCTCATTCCTTGCAGTCGCGGTGAACCAGGTACTCACCGGATACTTCCAAAAAGAGTTGCGATCACATATTATTGCGCTCGCAGAAATTGCTGGCCGTGGAGTGCTCATCGGACTCCTCTTCATCGCAGTGATCCAAAATCGCGGTCTTCTTTTTATGATTGGCGCAATTATTATTGGCGCGTGGACGAATACATTGCTCAACTTCTTCTTTGCACATGCGCGTGTGCGTTTCGTCGCTGCATGGGACTTTGATATTTGGAAAAAAATTATTCACATCTCGTGGCCGATTGCGCTCTCTATTTTTTTTAACCTCATCTATCTCAAAGCAGATACGATTATTCTTTCACTTTTTCGGACACAGGGGGAGGTCGGTATCTATGGCGCGCCCTACCGTGTCCTTGAAACACTTGCCACATTTCCATTCCTCTTCGTTGGGCTCGTCTTTCCGGTTTTCACGCATGCATACGAACAAGGAGATCGTGAGCGCCTCCGGCGCACATTCCAAAAAACATTTGACGCGCTTGCCGTACTCGCGCTGCCTATGGTCGCGGGGACGCTTGTGCTTGCGCGTCCAATTATGGTGCTCGTTGCAGGAGATGAGTTCGCGGCTTCTGGACCGCTCCTTCAAATCCTCATCCTCGCAGCAGGATTTATCTTTTTTGGCACACTCTTTGGGCATCTTATTGTTGTTGCGCACGCACAAAAAAGGATGATTCTTGGATATGCGATCACCGCATGCATCGCACTCGCCGGGTATATTGTCTTCATCCCAATCTATTCATACTGGGGCGCGGCATGGATGACCGTGGTTGCCGAGGGCACCATTCTCCTCCTCACCGCATGGATGGTCATCCGCACGCTGCAACTCGTCCCTCGCTTTTCAATATTCTTGCGTGCGTTCGGAGCAAGTGTCTGTATGGCCCTCGCTCTTGCCTACTTCAACACACTGCACGTCCTCCTCCTTGTTCCGATTGGTACAGTGCTCTATGGCGTATTCCTTTACCTCTTCCGCGGTATACCACATGAAATCATTCGAAAAATTACTGCTCCATAATAGGGACCTCTGCAAAACTCGCTTTCGTAGCGAGCATTCCACAGTGCGAAGCGAAAAATCGAAACTGCGACGATGTTTACCTGCAAGGTAAGCGGAGGAGCAGTTGCGATTTTGCAGCCGCAATGGGGAATGCGCAGTAGAAATGGAGTTTTGCAGAGGTCCCTCATAGCACATGCCAATTCTCCTTCTTCAATTTCCACTTTTTGCATCGACGATCGGACAAAGCCGACATGTCTTCTCGCTCGCGGCTGAACTTGAAAAACGAGGGTATTCTTTTTTTTGTATTACGACGGATACAACATTCGTGCAGGAATTCCGCGTTCGCCAATGGCATGTGCTCCGACTGACGCTCAAGCTCCCACTATTGACTGCGTGCGTGAGCGCCCTGCTCCTTCCATTTCTGATTCTCTGGTACCGCATACGCCACCGTGTACGCATTCTTTGCTGTCTCACATTGATGGAAAAACTCATCGCGACACCTGTTGCACGCCTCGCTGGCATGCGCGTGATCTGGATGGAATCGACACTCCCGCATCGCACATTCTTTTTTTATCTCTATCACCCGTGGTATATCCTCCTCGCGCATCTTGCAACAGTCGTGACTGCTTCTGATGCTGCGCGCACTGCCTTCGCACGTGCATACGTTCCAGAAACACATCTCGTCCGCCTGTATCCAGGAATAGCAGATACTGGTGGTTGGCAAACATCGCTCTTCACCACAATCGCGGAAACAAAACAACCACTCGGACACAAAAAACAATTCTGCATTGGAACGGTGGGAAATCTCACCCGCAAGCACGGTATCGAGTATCTGCTCCAAGCAGTGCGACGATGCCGAGAAATGATTCCCGATATTCAGT
The DNA here is from genome assembly GCA_016206165.1 of Candidatus Uhrbacteria bacterium. Lineage (GTDB taxonomy): Bacteria > Patescibacteriota > Patescibacteriia > JACQSD01 > JACQSD01 > JACQSD01. The sequence goes on along the minus strand of JACQSD010000030.1, from coordinate 3,407 downwards.
GTGTGATTGTGGGGCATGGACCAGAACGACAAAATCTCCAGTGGCTCGCCGAGCGCCTTGATCTGAAGGAGCATGTCTTATTTGTCGGATGGCAAGCGAGCGCACAAAAATGGATCACGCATTTTGACATCTTTATTTTTCCCGCAGTGGAAGGCGATGCGTTTAACAATATCCTCCTTGAAGCGATGGGAGAACAAAAACCGGTGATTGGAACGCGTGTCGGGAGCATCATGGAAATCATTGAGCCAACAAAAACAGGAATGCTTGTTGAACCAAAAAATCCAGCAATGCTCGCAGAGGCAATACTGAATCTCTACCACCACCCGGAATGGCGCGAAGAAATGGGCGCGCGCGGGCGCGAACGCGCACGGAAAGTCTTCTCACTTGACCGCGCTGCAGATGAGTTTGAAAAAATAATATCATGACCACCGCATTCTTCATTATTCTTTATTCATTATTCGTGTATACAGCGTGGACGAAATTTCGTTTCGCCCTTGGTCTGCTCGTGTTTTCATTGCCCAGCTATCTCATCCGTTTTCACATCGGCCCATTCCCGACCACATTTCTTGAAGGACTTCTCCTCATCCTATTTTTGATCTGGGGAGCACGAACCTTTCTTATCGAACGCCGCACACTGAGAGAAATTTCTTCGTCAATCTCTCAATCTCTTAGTCTCTCAATCTTTATTCCAATCCTTCTGTTCCTCCTTGCCTCGGTCATTTCCATTTTTGTCGCTCCCGACATCCGTGCCGCACTCGGTCTCTGGCGCGCATATATTATTGAACCACTCCTCTTCTTCATTATTCTCCTCGATACCGCAACAAAAAAATCCCCTCTCCTCTTAGGAGAGGGTGCGGGTGAGGTTCGTCTTGCAGATATAATTATCGCTGCACTTGCCGCATCTGCTCTCTTCCTCTCCATCATTGCCATTTACCAATACTTCACTGGGTGGATGATTCCATACCCATGGCAAGAACTTCCGGGCCGCCGTGTCACGAGTATATTTCCATATCCCAACGCACTTGGCCTTTACCTCGCTCCGATTATTGTCCTCCTCACCGGCTGGAGCATAAATACTAAAAACAAACTTACTGCTTACTGCTTCGCACTTACTGCTATTCTTTCTTCTGCCGCCATCCTCGCTGCCAAATCCCACGGGGCAATCGCGGGAGTCATCGCTGGTCTTTTCCTCATCGGCGTATCGCAAAAAAAATTCCGTGCCTTCACCGTGGTCGTACTCATCCTTGCATCCGTGATCATCGGTGCATACAGCCCATGGCGCTCGTATGTGATGAGCTATCTCACATTCACGACCGCATCAGGAAAAATTCGGATCACACAGTACCAGGAAACGATGACGATGCTCCGCGATGGACGAATACTGCAGGGCGCCGGCCTCTCTGGATATAAAAAAACGGTGAAACCGTATCATAAAAATAAACGCGTTGAAATCTACCCATATCCACACAACATCATGCTCAACTTTTGGACCGAACTCGGCCTCTTCGGTCTTCTCTCCTTCCTCTGGCTTATTGTGGCAGCATATCAATGCGCGATTAAAAAGATAAAACGTTTAGGATTTAGTGTTTTGAATTTAGGATTTCCAGCAGTGGCGTCCCTGACGACGCTGCTGGTTCACGGTCTCGTCGACGTTCCCTTCTTCAAAAACGACCTCGCGATTCTCTTCTGGATTATCATTGCATTGATTATCCTAGAAACAACCTCGGTGAAGCATGCAGAATCGCTGCGACATGTTGAGTCCTGACTGCTTGGTCCCCGATATACATCGGGGAGTCAGGACGAAACAAGGAACGAGGCCCGGCGCTGGAACCGGGCCGAGTGTTCGCAGCGAGTATGCATGCGCAATATCGTGCTCATAATAAAACTCCTCCCTTTGGGGAGGAGTTTTTTCTGTGATAATCAGATTAAATCTGAATGTCGTCGACCGCGCTCGTGTCAACATGCTCTGAAGCGCCTGCGGCTCCTCGTGGAGGCCGGCGTGAGCCCTCTGGCTCATAGATCTTCAGATTGACGCGTGCATTGTTCTTCGCACCAACGATGCGGAGAAGCGTGCGCAGTGCACGTGCGGTCTGCCCTTGGCGTCCGATCACATACCCCATATCCTCAGGGTTAATCTTCAATGTGATCAAGACTCCCATCTCGTCAACGGTCCGGTCTGACGTTACATCATCGGGGTGATTCACAATCGCCTTCGTGATGTACTCGACAAACTCCTGATCCTGTTGCTTTGCAGCCATAGCAGAAATCTTGAGTTACTGATAAACGGCCATACTGTCGACGTCTGATACCTGCGAGTCTTTGTGGACCTTCGGATCAGCCAGCATGGGATTGTTCATACAATAGCACAACCGAAAATGGGAATCAACCCCGTAGTGAAACTTCGCGAATATTCGATATTTTACTGCCACAGGGTGGCAGTCACGCGAAGTTCTACTACAGGGTCAAGTGCCCTTGACCTATTCAAGAAATGATGGTAAATAGAAAACAGGTAACATGTCGTGAACCCCTATGTGGAGGATCGTACCGTGAGTAAGGGAGATGGAAACCATCGGTTGCGGACGCTGCCATTTCACGAGCACGTCCTGCGACTCCTCGGGCGCTATCTCATTTCCGAGAAGCTTCCAGGAGAACGAACAAAGGTCGAGAATGCGCAGTTCGACCACTGGAGGAAGCGTTACCTCATCTTCCTCAACGGCCGCCCAGTCACCACCATGCTCGAAGAAGTGGGTCGCTGGGTCTCCGGGACACGCATCCCGAAGCAACATCGCGAGGCCGTGACCGCGACCCTGAAGGAGGTGTACCAAGTCATGCCGAATGACCGAGGAGCGCTCGACGCGATCAAGAGTGCCCTCCATTCACTCGGTGTGGAGCGCATGCCGTCCCGGGCTTCGAAGGAGTAGCCCGAGACGATGACCTCCCCTCACACGAGGGAGGCAAAGGCCAGTGAGCGTTGCGTATCACACGCGCTCCCTGGCCTTTTTGTTTTTAATAGAGAAAATAATCGTTCAATCCATTTCGTCACAAAAAAACCCCGCCGTCGCAGGGATAGAAGCATATTTATCTCGACAAAAACTTCTTTTGTTGAATATCAGTAAGTACCATCGCTAAATGATACTCTATTTCTTTCTCACTGATATCAGAACGATCTCCTTTAAAATATATCGTAATCGGAACAAGCGTTCTCTTTATCTCAAATAAAAAAAGAATGAGTCGAAATGACTTATTCTTTCCTTTTGGGATATCGCTTGACCGTAATCGTACTTTGTACAACTTACTTCCAAGATATTGTGCAGTTTCTGTATTAAAATTCTGAAGAGTTTCGATAAGATCATCGTTCAGTGTTCGGTACTTTTTCAAATATCGTTTTAGTTGATGGAGAAAGTGAT
>JACQSD010000029.1 GCA_016206165.1 Candidatus Uhrbacteria bacterium | reverse complement strand
TTGTTTAGGATTTAGGGTTTTGGATTTAGGGTTTTGGATTTAGGATTTCTTCAGCATCATTATCATCATACCCTTTATTTCCACTGATATCTTCTCTTTTCTCCGTCTGTTCTTCTCGCTCTTCTGTTGATTCCTCTACTATATCATTTTCTCCTTCTTGAGCATAGGGTGCGTTGTCGGACTTTCCGGCGAAGCCGGACCCGGCTCCGCCGGGCACGAGCACATCCCTTGGCCTCGCACCCTCCGCCGGACCAATGATCCCTTGTTCCTCAAGCAGGTCAAGCATACGTGCTGCGCGCGCGTATCCGAGGCGCAATCGACGCTGCAAGAGCGATGCAGATGCCTTGCCTGCAGCCATGACGCATTCTTTCGCCGCCTGAAGCATCGGGTCGCTGTCATTTGAACCACCATTGTCATTCGCAAACACGGATGTCGGAGCATGCTCCACAATTTCTGCGTCATATTCAGGATCACCCTTTGCTTTTAAAAAGTCGGTGACACGCTGAATCTCTGCGTCAGAAATAAATGCTCCTTGCAACCGTTTTGGTTTTGAGAGCTCCGCAGAGATGAAGAGCATGTCCCCTCGGCCAAGGAGCTTCTCCGCTCCTGATGTATCAAGAATTGTTCGCGAGTCCGTTTGTGATGCAACCGAAAATGCAATGCGCGAGGTAATGTTCGCTTTGATCAGCCCCGTGATAATATCGACGCTCGGACGCTGCGTTGCGACAATCAAATGAATACCCACTGCGCGCGCCATCTGTGCGAGGCGAATGATCGCGGGTTCCACCTCTGCTGCTGCAGCAACCATGAGATCCGCAAGCTCATCGATCATGATCACGATAAACGGAAGGCGTTCCTCTGCGTGTTGTTCATTATACGAATGAATATCGCGACACTTCACTGCTTCCAACAATGCGAAACGCCGTTCCATCTCCGTCATCGCCCACTTCAGTGCATTCACGGTTTTTTTCACATCCGTAATCACCGGTGTGAGCAGGTGTGGAATGCCATTGTACACGGGAAGTTCGACACGCTTTGGATCGACGAGAATAAATTTGAGGTCATCAGGCCCATTCTGATAGAGTAGCCCAAGGAGGATCGCGTTTAACGCAATGGACTTTCCGGAACCAGTCGCCCCTGCGACGAGGAGGTGCGGCATGCGCGTGAGATCCGCCATCCATGCAGTGCCGGTGACATCTTTCCCAAGCGAGAGCATCATGTTCGTGCGCCGCTTCTTGAAGGTATCAGAATGCAAAATCTCTCCCAACGGAACAATCGCCACTTTTTGATTTGGCACTTCAATGCCGACAAGCGACTTCCCAGGAATTGGTGCTTCAATACGAATCGGGTGCGCAGCAAGTGCGAGCGCAAGGTCATTCCCGAGCGCAGTGATCTCGGCAAGGCGAACTCCCTCTGCTGGTTTCAGCGTAAACTGGGTGACGGTGGGGCCAACATTCACGTCGCCCATCTCGACCGTGATACCAAAATTTTCAAGTGTCTTCTGAATCATCGCACTCGCTTCTTGGAGATCGGTGACCGTCGGCTTTGTTGATTCGCGTTGCAATAGTTCTAATGGTGGCGTGAGCATGCGACGGCGTTTTGGCAATTTTGGCATGAGTGGTAATTGCTCTGATTCTGTAATCTCTCCGGCGGAGCCGGACCCGGCTCCGCCGGGCGCATTATCTGCATCGTGCTCAACACTCTTCTCCCGAAACGCAACGACTGCACCTTCTTCGGTATATGCTGCCCCATCCTGCTGCTCCTCGTATCGTCGCGACATCCATCGTAAATGGAGCGCATGATACCAGCGCCGCCAAAATGCACTCTGTTCAAGCAATCGCTCGAGCGATGTATTAAACATGATGAGGAGGCCGACGAGTGTTGCCGCAATGAGCACCGCGATCGTTGCCCAAAAGCCCATGGAGTAAAAAAGATAGTTACTCGCGAGATACCCAACGTACCCGCCCCCCTCGCCGTGGAGCGCAAAACTCTGCGCGTATGTAGGATCAACGCCAAGCACATGGATGAGCCCAAGACTGCCGCTGACGAAAAGAACGATCCCAAGAATATTGAATCCGCCGAGGCGATACTCATCAGGATGGTAGAGAATATACGCGACAAGAAAAAAAAGAAATGGAGCAATCCAGCGCGCCCATCCTAAAAAAATCCCAAGCGTCGTATCAAGAAAACGCCCGAAGTGTCCCGCGAGATCAAAGAGCGAGAAGAGCGCAAGAAACCCAAATAAAACAATAAGGATCACCACAACGCCGCGCTGCGTTTCCTCGTTCAGTGACCAATCAACGAGTGGCGGTTTCTCATTGTGTTGCTCGTCGCGCTCTTCTTCGTTTTCTCTATTCTTCTGTTTTTCTCGTGCCATAAAAGTCAAGAAGTATACCATGAAAGAAAAAACCAAACAAACTAAAAACCCCTCGGCACATGCCAAGGGGTTGATGGAATACTGTACTATGCGTTTACTGCTGCTTCTTCTGTCACCTTGATATCTTTAGCGACGCCATCTGCCTTTACCACGACCTCTTTCCGAAACCCGGTTCCTGCGGGGATGAGGCGCCCAATAATAACGTTTTCTTTCAACCCTTCAAGGTGATCAACCCTCCCCATGATCGCGGCGTTAATGAGTACGCGTGCAGTCTCTTGGAATGATGCCGAGGCAAGGAAACTCTGTGTGGAAAGTGACACGCGTGAGATGCCGAGGAGGAGTTCGTCTGCTTCTGCTGGTTCGCCACCCTCGCGTGCAATCCTCAAATTCTCTTCAAGATACTCTGCCTTTTCTACCGTCTCACTCGGAAGAAGGTTTGTGTCTCCCGCTTTCTTTACGTACACGCGTGAAAACATCTGCCGAATAATCGCCTCAATGTGTTTGTCATTCACCTTCTGCCCTTGCGATGTGTAGATCGACTGAATTTCACGGACAATATATTTCTGTACTGCTTCCTTCCCTTTGAGCGAAAAGAGTTGGTGGAGATCGAGGCTCCCCTCCGTCAATGGATCACCAACACGCACCTCCAGACCATCTTTCACGCCAATGCCATAGCCAAATGGAATAATATATTCTTTCATCTGATCTGCCTCGCCAAGAACGTGGATGCTCACCGGATCAATGCGAACTTTCCCACCACGCTCGGCAGTGACATTGCGCCCTTGCGTATCGACAAAAAGTATTGCACCTGCAGCAACACGGCTCCCATCCTTCACACGCACGTCCACCCCCACCCCTGCATCCGCCGTTTCTATTTTCTTTGCACGTCCACGTTTCTTTTTCTTCTCGCCAGTATCGCCCGCTCCTCCTGGCGCGATCCTTACTCCGGACGCAGCAAGCGGATAGGTATCATCGATCGCATCGCGATAATGAATTTGGATGAGTTTTTGCCGCCGCCCACTCTTCACCGTTCCCTGCTGCTCACCATCTTGTTGCACCTCAACCGCTTCGGTAATCGCGACACGCCCATTCACTTCCGCAATAAACGCGCGTTTTTTTGGTGGTCGCACCTCAAAAATTTCTTCAACACGGGGGAGACCCTGCGTGATATCCTGCCCCGCAACTCCACCGGTGTGGAAGGTACGCATCGTGAGCTGGGTGCCTGGCTCACCAATCGATTGCGCAGCAATAATACCAACAGGAACCCCAAGGCTCACTGGTTTATTATATCCAAGGTCATATCCATAACAGTGCTCACAAACTCCCTTGCGTGATTTGCATGAAAGGAGCGACCGTACACGGATCGATTCAATCGTTACGTTCTTCAATAATTTGATCGCTGCGTCAGTCACCGCCTCGCCCTTTTTCACGATCGTCTTCTTCGTTTCAGGATCTTTGATTGCATCAACAAGAACCCTTCCGAGAATGCGCTCAAGGATTGGCTCTCCCATTGCTTCTGACTCTGCGCGGGTAAGTGTCACTCCCTCGGTATCTCCACAATCCTCTTCACGAATGACAAGCTCTTGCGCAACATCAACAAGACGCCGCGTGAGATACCCTGCGTTTGCCGTACGAAGCGCGGTATCGGACAATCCCTTTCGTGCACCGTGTGTTGAGATGAAGTACTCGAGCACAGTAAATCCTTCTTTAAAACTTCCTTTCACGGGCAGTTCGATAATGTCACCAGTCGGGTTTGTCACGAGCCCTTTCATCCCGATCATCTGTGTCAACTGCCCCCACGATCCTCGCGCTCCGGAATCGATCATCGCAAATACCGGGCCTCCTGTATCAAGGCTCCGTTTTGATAACTCAACCACTTTTTCTTTCACATCATTCCAAATGCTAATCACCTTCACCCGCCGCTCACTTTCCGTCAAAAGACCATTATCGAATTGTGTCTGCACTTCATCGACGATGCGATGCGCTTCGTCCATTAACGCTTTCTTCCCTCCGAGTACAGGAAGATCACTAATGCCCCACGAGAGTCCAGAACGCGTGAGGTACTTAAACGCGAGCTCCTTCATGTCATCCAAAAGTTCTGCCGTTGCTTCTTGCCCATACTCTTGAAGCACCGCGCGCACCAACTTCCCGAGTTTCTTTTTATCCATAAGCTGATTTTGAAATGGAATCTTTGATGGTAAAATTTGATTGAAGATAAGCCGTCCTGGAGTCGTCGACAGGAAACCCTGTGCGTCAAGCCCATCGATTGCTTGATGCCAACCCTGCATGCGCACGAGCACTGGCGCGCGTAACGAAATGCCACGGATGCGGTATGCGAGCAGCACTTCATCGACATTCGCATAGTACTTTTTTGTATCTTCCCTTGCCGCAGCGTGCTCATACGTGAGGTAGTAACATCCGAGCACAATATCTTGGTTTGGTGTCATCACCGGATCCCCCGTTGCTGGCTTCAGAAGATTCTTTGTGGAAAGCATGATCTCACCCGCTTCTTTTTGTGCTTCCTCGGTCAATGGAACGTGCACCGCCATTTGATCGCCATCAAAATCTGCATTGAATGCAGCACAGACAAGCGGATGAAGCTGAATGGCTTTCCCTTCAATAAGGATCGGGCGGAACGCTTGGATCCCAAGCCGGTGCAATGTTGGTGCGCGGTTCAAAAGCACATACCGATCTTTTGTAATCTCTTCAAGAATGTCCCAAATCTCTGAACGTCCACTTTCGATAAATCGGCTCGCGGAACGAACATTGTGCACGAAGCCACGCTCGATGAGCTTACTCATGACAAATGGTTTGAAAAGTTCCATCGCCATTTTCTTTGGAAGCCCACATTGATTT
>JACQSD010000028.1 GCA_016206165.1 Candidatus Uhrbacteria bacterium | reverse complement strand
TCCGTGCTCGCCGAGGTCTTGATATGCACTCGTCGCGGCGATTGACCCTTGTGCTGCGCCGGTGACAATCTGTTTGAATGCGCCGGATGCGTTCGTCACATCGCCAGCAGCGAAGACGCCGTCGATATTTGTTTTCATGGTGCGGGGGTCAACGTCAACATATCCTTGTGCATCGAGCGCCACCCCAAGTTTTTTTGCAAGATCCGTGCGCGGCGTTGCGCCGATTGCGACGAAGAGCGCATCGAGGGGGAGTGCTGGCGATCCATTATAAGGTTTCGACAGCGTAATTTGTGCAAGACGATTTGTTCCGTGTAATTCTGTGATCTCCGTGCTATAGAGTATGTGGACATTTTTTCGTGAGAGAAGGCGGTCGCGATTGATCGGTTCTGCGCGGTTGATATTTGTCTCACGGACAATGACAAAAATTTCAGCCGCGGTATCGGCGAGTTGGTTTGCGCCTTTCACTGCAGCATCGCCGCCGCCGACAATCGCGACGCGTTTTCCGCGGAAGAGTGGGCCATCGCACGTGACGCAATAATGAACGCCGCGCTGCTTGAATTCTTTTTCATTCGGGAGATTTAATGTGCGTCGTTCAGAGCCGGTTGCGAGGATGAGCGTTTTTCCCTCGTAGATTGTCTCGCCGACCTGCACACGGAAGCAGTGGATAGCATTCGAAACGAGTTCCGCCTTTCCTTGCACCACCTTAACGCCGGTGCTGACCGCATGATCTTTCATTTTTTCCATGAGATCGAATCCGTCGATCGCCTTGAAACCAGGATAATTTTCAATCGTTGCCGCAACCGCAGTCTCACCACCAAACTCACCTTCGATAAGAAGGGTTTTCATTTCGTAGCGGCTTGCATACATCCCGGCGCTATACGCCGCTGCACCACCACCGATGATAATTGTGTCGTAGAACTCCACAGCTTTTTAGCTTCGTTAGCTTTTTAGCTTCGTTAGCTTGTTGGTTTTCAAACTAACTAGCTCATGCAGCTAATGAAGCTTATACACCGAGCGTCTTCTCAATTGCCTCACGATCGAACCCGACAATCGTCTTTCCACCAATATCGATCACCGGCACAGCCATCTGGCCAGTTTTCTTGATCATCTCCTCTTGTGTTGCTGCATCATTCGTCACGTCTTTTTCGGTATACGCGATACCTTTCTCCTTAAAATAATTCTTTGCCATTTTGCAGTACGGGCAGGTTGTGGTCGTGTAGATGAGGACGTTGGACATAGTGGTAAGCATTAAGTGCTAAGTGGTAAGTATTAAGTTTTAGTCAAAGAAGATTACGAAATTCTTCTACGGTTAATCCTGCCTGGTTAAGAATACTCACGAGGAGTCCTTTGTTGATCGTTCGCGGATGGATTGCAATCGTGACGCGACGACTGTCGATATCGCGTTTCATTGTACAATGACTGCCGTGTTGGTCGTGCACATAAAAACCGGCTCGTTCGAGAGCGCGGACAATGCGACGCGGGGCAACGAGTGGCAAAATGCTCATGTGGGGTTCAATCGCACATCAATCACGCCAACAAATTGACCGATGGGTGTTTCAGTATGTGGGATTGGAAGATCGTCTTTTGCAAGGCTTGCACAATATGAACGAATCGCATCCTCGGCCATGTGTCGCGCTTCGTCGAGTGTTTCACCTTGGGTCATACAGCCTGGAAGTTCAGGAACAAAAACATTATAGCCACCCTCTTCCGCAGGCTGGAAGAGGACAGTGAATGAGCGTAGTTTTTCTTTGTGGATCTGTTTTTTCATAACGATTATATTATACCACGGGCATATTCTAGCCACAACCCTTATCCAAGACGAATTCGTTTGAGGCGGAGGGCGTTGAGGACGACGGAGATTGACGAGGATGCCATGGCTGCTGCGGCGATCATGGGATTGAGAGTGCCGAATGCGGCAAGGGGGATGAGGGCGATGTTGTACGCGTATGCCCAGAAAAGATTTTGTTTGATATTCCGCATCGTGCGCTTTGAGAGAAGGATTGCGTGTGCGACGCCACGGACATCACCTCGCATGAGTGTTATGTCTGCAGATTCCATTGCTACGTCTGTTCCTGTGCCCATGGCAAGACCAATATCTGCCGCAGCGAGCGCCGGAGCATCGTTAATGCCATCTCCCACCATCGCTACCCGCCGCTGGCGGGAATTCCCAATTTCTAATTTCCAATTTCCAACTTTTTCACCCCGCTGTAATTGTCGGATGACCTGTTCTATTTCCTCTGGCAATATCTCGGCGAGGACGACATCGATCCCAAGTTGCTGCGCGATGGCATCTGCGGTGCGTTGATTATCGCCGGTGATCATCGCGACCTCGAGACCGAGTGTGTGGAGT
>JACQSD010000003.1 GCA_016206165.1 Candidatus Uhrbacteria bacterium | reverse complement strand
GGTCCCGCATCGGGGCGACGACGAGGAGATGCGAGCATCGGAGGGACACAGCGGTTTTGGAGGTCGGACACCTTTTCCAAAAGGGGTCCGAATTTCTATGTACCTGCAGCGTTTAGAGCTCCACGGTTTCAAATCGTTCGCGAATGCGACGACGCTTGCATTTAGCGGAAACCACAAACGCCCCGGCACAACGGCGGTCGTTGGACCAAATGGCAGCGGGAAATCGAACATCGCTGATGCAATCCGCTGGGTCTTGGGTGAGCAGAGCATGAAAATGATCCGCGGAAAAAAATCCGAGGATGTCATTTTTTCTGGATCAGAGAAGAAAGCGCGGCTTGGCATGGCCGAGGTCTCACTCACCTTGAATAACGAAGATCGACAAGCACCGATCGATTTTTCCGAAGTTACGATTACCCGTCGTCTCTACCGCGACGGCACATCGGAATACCTCATCAACAAATCGCCGGTTCGCCTCTACGACATCCAACTCCTCCTTGCAAAATCAAATTTTGGCCAGCGGACGTACAGCGTCATCGGGCAGGGCATGGTGGACGAAATCCTCATGGTCTCGCCGCGCGAACGAAAAGAATTTTTCGACGAGGCGGCGGGCGTGAAGCAGTTCCTCATCAAAAAGGAACAGAGTGAGCAGAAACTTGGCCTCGCGCGCGAAAACCTAAAACAGGCGGCGCTCCTCATTCAAGAAATTGAGCCTCAACTACGATCGCTCACACGACAAGTGAAGCGCTTGGAACGGCGAGAGGAGGTGGAAAAAGAACTCCGCGGCCTCCAGAACGAGTACTATGGGACACTCTATAACGAGAGTACGAAAGAACTAAAGAGCCGAGAAACTCATATTGCGGGATTTGAGGCGAAAAGAAAAAAGAAAGAAGGTGAAGTTGCAGAAATTCAAAAAAAATTAACGGCGCTTGAAAAACAAGAGACACGCGGCGAGGCGTTTCTGGCTGCGCAGCGTGCGTACGAGACGCTCGTTAAAAAACGAAACACTCTCCGCGATGAAGAATTTGCGTTAAAACAGGAACTCTTGAAGGCAGAACGCGCCACCGTGGAAACCGCGCTCGCAATCCCACCGCAGGAATTACTCGCTGCACTCAACGCCGTACTGAAAGATTACGATGCAGCGATGATGACGATCTCCAACGCAAAGAGTATTGACGCATTCACCGATATTCAACCGCAACTCACAAGCATTCGCACCGCACTCACCGCGCTCGTCAAACGTGTCACACCAAAATCCAATGTACCAGAAGGAAAAGATGTGGGGTCGCTCAAAACAAAACTCGAGATACTCGCACATGCACTTACAACCGTCGCGGAGGGGATTGCGCGTGCAGAAGAGGATCTAAAGAAACTCGCAACACAAGAAAAGGAAGAGAAGAGTGCGTTCTTCGCATTGCAACGCCAATTTCAAACAGAACAGGCGACACTGAACACGCTGGTTCAAGAAGAAAATAACGCAAAAATCGACCGCGCACGGCTTGATCAGAAAAAAGAAGACCTCGAACGCGAAATAAAAAATGAAGGTCTCACGATTCCCCTTCTCCTCGCAGGAGAGGGAGGGGTGAGGTCTGCGGGCGATGTAGTACAGATTCTTCCCGAAATCCAAAAACTGAAGCACCAACTCGAGCTCATCGGCGGCACTGATCCTGAGGCGGTTGCCGAATATCACAAAGTCAAGGAGCGACACGACTTTCTTACGACGCAATCAGAGGACCTTACAAAAGCAATAGCACAACTCGAAACGGCAATCGAAGAATTAGACGCGACCATAAAAACACAATTCGATACTGCCTTCGAGCGCATCAATGAGGAGTTTCAAAAATTCTTCCGCACCCTCTTCCGCGGCGGCACCGCAAAGCTCGTCTTAGTTAAAGAAATCCCACAGGAGGAATCCCCTCTCCTCGCAGGAGAAGGTGGGCCTGCCCTCCGAAGCCTTGGCGAGGGAGGTGGTGAGGTCTCCGATGAAAAAGAAAGCTCAACGCTCAAAGCTCAACGCTCAAAGCCGATCGTTGCGGGAATCGACATTCATGCAACGCCTCCGGGCAAACGACTCAAAGGAATTGGCATGCTTTCTGGTGGCGAGCGCGCACTCACGTCGATTGCACTCATCTGTGCATTCATTTCGAATAACCCTGCGC
>JACQSD010000027.1 GCA_016206165.1 Candidatus Uhrbacteria bacterium | reverse complement strand
TTTTTTATTTTTGAGAAATTCGGTAGCTTTTTCAACCAAGAGCTCTGTTTCTGGGCGGGGGATGAGCACGTTTTTACTTACCTTGAATTCGAGATGTGCGAATGGAGCTGTTCCGAGAATATATGCGAGCGGCTCTCCTTTGTGCAGACGTTTTTTGAGTGCCTGGAACCGTCGCGCGTGCGTTATGGAAACTCGTTGCTCCCCGTGACTCAAGAGATATTCGCGAGATTTTTTGAGAACGTGGGCAAGGAGGAGTTCGTCACCGAGTGTTGCGCCATGGAGCAGAGAGGTAATAGTCATGAGAAGAATATCCAATTACCAATTTCTAATTTCCAATGAAATTTCCAAATTTAAGACCCGACATTTCATTGGGAATTGGGTATTAAAATTGGGAATTTTTTTGCTGCAACGCCTGAATAATTTCATCGAGCTTTCCATCCATGATTGCAGGAAGATTGTGGAAATTTTGTTCAATGCGATGATCGGTCACGCGATCTTGTGGGAAGTTGTATGTCCGAATTTTTTCAACACGTTCGCCGGTACCGATCTGTGATCGCCGTTCGGTGCGGAGAGCAAGATCACGTTTTTCTTTTTCGAGTTGATAGACGCGAGCACGGAGCACCTCAAGTGCTTTCAAACGATTTTGCTGAAACGATCGTTCATCTTGACACGACACAATAATACCAGTGGGGAGATGTGTAATTCGCGCTGCGGAGTATGTCGTGTTTACGCTCTGTCCGCCATGCCCGCCGGCAGTTGACGCCTCGATCGTAATGTCCTTCGGATCGATTTGAACATCAAGCTCTTCTACTTTTGGGAGTACGGCCACTGTCACGGTCGATGTGTGGACGCGCCCACTTTTCTCTGTATCCGGAACACGTTGCACGCGATGAACGCCACTTTCATATTTCAAATCTTTAAATGCGCCGCACCCATTCACCTCAAAAATGACTTCTTTATATCCGCCAATACCAATGCGGTTCGTATTCAAAAGATGAGTCTTCCATCCATGTGCATCGGCATAGCGGCTATAGGTGCGAAAGAGCTCGGCGGCAAACAATGCCGATTCGTCACCCCCCGCGCCTGCACGAATTTCCACAATCGTATCTCTACTATCCATGGGATCGCTCGGATTGATTGCCTCGTCGATTTCCGACGCAAGTTTTTCTACTTTTTTGCGGAGCCTCGGGATTTCATCCGCTGCCATGATATGAAGGTCTGGATCAGTGGTTGTCTCGAGGTCATTGATTTCGTTCGTGAGTGCATCATACATTTCGATTGACTCACGGAGTTCTTTTTTCACACTGTACTCTTTTGCGACGCGCTGCAACGCCGCACGATCCCCGGTAATTTTGGGATCGGCGAGTTGCGCTTCAAGCTCCGCGAGCTCTGCGATGAGTTTTTCTTTTTGGTCTTGTGAGATCATATAGTCCACGACATGCGTGTGGTAGCCGCAACCTTTAGGTTGCGTGTACTCCCGCGCAGGCTGAAGCCTGCGGCTACCGCGATTTTTTCTTGGCGAGAAATAAAAACACCCTCTCAGAGTATATCCGAAAAGGCGTTTGAACGCTATTTTTTTGATTTAGTTTTCTCCTCTGTCTTCTTTGCACTCGCGCGCGCACGTTTTACCTTTTTCCCAAGGCGTGCTTTTGATGCCTCATCTTTTTTCTCGGTTCGTGCTTGGAATTTTTCAACACGACGCGCAGTGTCGACAAGTTTTTGCTTTCCGGTGTAGAAGGGGTGGCATGCCGAGCAAATTTCAACACGAAGCTCTTCCATGGTTGAGCCCGTAGTAAATGAATTTCCGCATACGCAGGAGATTACTGCTTTTGTGAAATATTGTGGATGGATGTCTTTTTTCATACTGTATGCTCCACACTATCATACGGGTTATTTTTTGACAATACCACGAGGTCTGCTATACTCGAGATGCTTCACGAGGGTCGGATTTTCTTTTGGGACAACCTCATTTTGCTCTGGCCTTATATCCTGTAAGCTCGAGGGCTTGCAGTGCGGGCCACACGATCGTGCGTTGGTCTTTCGAGATCGCGTGCGGCGAGTGTATTAGGAGCCAAAATGAAACCGACGTACTCGTGGAGCTTGTTTTATCCGCATGCGCCGGGGTGTAGTATATCGGCCCCGCGATGAACGCGGGGCAGGCAGTACATCACGTACCTTTTGCGGGGTATAGTGTATCGGCAACACGCTTGCATGGGGTGCAAGAGACGCTGGGTTCAATTCCCAGTACCCCGATAACAAATTCTTCATTCTTCATTTTGCATTTATCATTTTACTATGTCTCAACGTTGTTCATCGTGTCGTCGAAAAGCGCTTTCGGGGAATTCTCGAAGTCATTCGAATATTAAGACACGCACAAAACAAGGGGTGAATTTACAGTCGAAACGCGTGGACGGCATCCGCGTTCTTTTGTGCACCTCGTGCATGAAATCCAAGTTACGACAGTAGAAAAGAAAAACGATGGTAGCCGCAACCTTTAGGTTGCGCAATGGAACGCAGGCTAAAGCCTGCGCCTACCAATTTTTTCTAC
>JACQSD010000026.1 GCA_016206165.1 Candidatus Uhrbacteria bacterium | reverse complement strand
TGCGGACACCATGATGGACCTCGTATTTTTCCTTAATACCGCGGAGAATTGCAATCGTGTCGTCGACCGAAGGCTCGGTGACAAGCACTGGCTGAAAACGTCGCTCGAGCGCTGCATCGCGCTCAATGTATTTTTGATACTCCTTCAACGTCGTCGCGCCGATCGCGCGGAGTTCCCCACGCGCAAGAGCAGGTTTCAGCATATTCGCGGCGTCCATTGCGCCTTCAATTGCGCCTGCGCCGACAAGGGTGTGGAGCTCGTCAATCATGAGTACAAATTTGCCCGCACCTTCTTTCACCGCCCGGAGTACCGCCTTCAAGCGATCCTCGAATTCACCACGGAATTTTGTTCCCGCAACAAGCCCCCCAAGATCAAGCGCAATCACTTCCTTATCGCGAAGGCTCTCTGGTACGTCGCCAGAGACAATGCGCTGCGCAAGGCCTTCGACGATTGCAGTTTTCCCAGTCCCTGGTTCACCAATGAGCACAGGATTATTTTTTGTGCGTCGTGAGAGGACCTGCATGATTCGACGGATTTCCTCATCACGACCAATGACAGGATCAAGTTTTTCCTGACGCGCGAGACTTGTGAGATTCGTCGTGTATTTATCAAGCACCTGATACTTTGATTCTGGCTCTGGCGAATCCACCTTCTGCGTGCCACGAACTTCGGAGAGTACTTTGAGTACTTCATCATACTGCACCGTAAAGATTCCCAGGATGTCGCCTGCGCGATTTTTTGTCGAGAGCATGCCGAGGAGGAGGTGTTCTGTGGAGATGTACTCGTCGCGGAGTTTCACGGATTCCTTGCGCGCTTGCTCCAACGTCTGCGCCATATCCTGCGTGAGATAGATTTGCCCAAAACCAATCGCGCTGGGGATCGTAATGCGGGGGAGGCGTGCAACTTCGCTTTCGGTTTTTGCCTTGAGCGAAACGAGGTCAATGCCAAATTTGCGGAGTACAGCAAGTACAACGCCCTCTTCTTGTTCGAGAAGCGACAAAAGAAGATGCAACGTATCGAGTTGCTGGTGATTATAATCAAGGGCAATGCGGTGTGCCTGCTGGATTGCCTCTTGTGATTTTGTGGTGAAGTTCTGTGGGGCTGGATTCATACGATGATTAGCAGTCTCACTGCTCGAGTGCTAATTACTATATCGTGACACAGAGTCGTTGTCAAGATGGTTGTAGTATAGCAGAATATACGCTAAAATACACTCATGCGCGTTTCGATACTTGGGGCACAGATTGATGCAATCGATCACGATGCATTTCGGCGTCGTGTGGAGTTGTTCCTTGATGGACAGGGGAGCCATACGATCGTGACACCGAATCCTGAATTTCTTGTTGCTGCGCAAAAGAATCAATCATTTCGCGACGCTCTGAACCGCGCTGACCTTGCACTCCCTGATGGATTTGGTCTCATTGTTGCCGCAAGGATTCTCGGTCTTCCACTTCGTGAACGAGTGACGGGCGTTGATGCGGTACACACGATTGCCGAGGTTGTGGCGCAAAGAGGAAAGTCGATGTTTCTTCTTGGAGGAGAGCAAGGTGTTGCAGAAAAAGCCGCACAAGCACTGCAGAAGAAATATCCTGGGTTGAAAATCGCTGGGGCGGAATCGGGCGGTCAAATGGAAATTGGAGATTGGAAATTGGAAATTCAGGACATCATTGAACAAATACGCGCGACGAGTCCGGATGTCCTGTTGGTTGCATTCGGTCATGTGAAACAGGAGCTTTGGATGCGCGATCATCTGCATTTATTTCCGAGTGTGAAAATAGCAATGGGTGTTGGTGGCACACTCGACTATCTTGCAGGCGCAGTTTCGGTACCGCCACGTCTTATTCGTTCACTCGGCCTCGAATGGCTCTGGCGGTTGATGACTCAACCGTGGCGCGCAAAACGTATTTTTACCGCTACTGTGCATTTTATGTATCTAGTGATCAAGGATCATTTCAAAACACGGTCATCCTGAGCGAGCAGAGCGAGTCGAAGGATCTACTGAATTCATCTGTAGATCCCTCGACCGGGCTCGGGATGACATGAGAATATGGCAGAACCACGATTCAGACCCAATGTCGCTGGAATTCTTCTTAATAAAAATGGAGCAGTGCTTTTGATTCGGCGTAAAATGGCACGTGACGAGCACTGGCAGTTGCCGCAGGGGGGCATTGATGCTGGAGAAACATTGGAGCAGGCGATCAGGCGTGAGTGCCGCGAGGAAGTTGGTACAGACAATTTTACCGTGCTCAAAGTATTGCCCGACTTCCATCGCTATGAGTGGCCAAAGGGTCACCCGAGATATGGATACGATGGCCAAAGTCAAACTATTTTTATTCTGCAATTTCAAGGCACTGATGCAGAAATAAAAATTGACGAGGATGAAGCAAGTGGCTGGAAATGGTATAGTAAAGATGATGCTATCAAGACCATTTACTACCGTCGTCGCCCATCATTCGAACGTGCAGTAAAAGAAATACCATTATAAGTTATGGCAATTCGAGTCCGTTTTGCGCCAAGTCCTACTGGGTTTCTTCATATTGGAGGGTTACGCACAGCCCTCTATAATTTTCTTTTTGCCCGAAAAAATGGTGGCACGTTCATTCTGCGGATTGAAGATACGGATCAGACGCGACTTGTTGAAGGTGCAGTGGAGAGTTTACTGAAAACGCTCGCGTGGGCAGGACTTGAGCCAGACGAGGGACCACATGTCGAGAATTCACAATTTCCAATTTCCAATTCCCAAATTTCTGAACGTGGATCGCATGGCCCCTATGTGCAGTCGAAGCGGCTGGACATTTATAAAAAGTATGCAGCACAACTTTTAGAGCAGGGGAGTGCGTATGAGTGCTTTTGCTCGTCAGAACGTCTTCTTGAATTGCGCCAGCAGCAAACTGCGGCACGGAAGGCCCCACGCTATGACGGGCTGTGCCTTCGCCTCACCGACGAACGTCGAGCAGAGTTACGACAAACAATCACGCCGGTGCTGCGACTTAAAATTCCAGGAGAGGGGAGTACGACGTTTGATGATCTCATTCACGGTTCTATTCAAGTTGAGAATGCGGAGATTGATCACCAAGTACTCATGAAGTCCGATGGCTTCCCCACATATCACCTTGCAAACGTCGTCGACGATCATCTCATGGAAATTAGCCACGTGATCCGTGGGGAAGAATGGCTGCCATCAACACCAAAACATATCTTGCTTTACAAAGCGTTTGGTTGGGCATCGCCAGAGTTCGCCCATGTACCGCTCCTCTTAAATCCGGATAAGAGCAAACTTTCAAAGCGTCAAGGTGATGTTGCAGTTGAGGATTATATACAGAAGGGATACCTTCGTGAGGCGCTCATCAATTTTGTTGCACTCCTTGGCTGGAATCCAAAAGGAGATCAAGAGCTCTATACCATCGATGAATTGATATCATTGTTTGATATTGCAAAAGTAAATAAAGGTGGGGCAATGTTGAACCTTGAAAAGCTTGAGTGGATGAATGGTTCGTATATTCGCAAACTCCCGCTCGCGACACTCACCGATCTTTGCTTACCGTTTCTTTCGGAATCCGCACATGTGTTACCTCGTGAGCAACAAGAGGCGATCGTTGCGCTTGAGCAGGAGCGATTAAAAACGATTCCTGAAATTAGTGAAAAGATTGGATATCTATTTACGGATGCCTTGGTGTATGAGCCAGAACTTTTGTTATGGAAGAAAATGACGCGTGAAGAAGTGATCACTCGGCTTACGCATCTTGAAAGCGTGCTTGCTGGCATTGATGGAGGCGTTTGGACTGCAAAAAATATAGAGGAGAAAATTCGCGCTTACATTGCCGCGCATACTCTTGGGCTTGGTGAGACGTTGTGGCCGATGCGCGCGGCGCTCTCTGCGCAAAAAGCATCCCCTGGACCATTTGCCATTGCGGCGATCCTTGGAAAAGAGCGAACACTTGCGCGTATTGCACAAGCGCGCACACTCCTTTCAATAGCATGATGCGTATCTTCCATCGTGTCAGCCTTATTGTCCTTGCACTCGGGGTACTCACACCCTTTGTTTTATCTATTGCGCAGACAGAAGACGTGAAGAAGAATGTCCTTGACCTTAATGATGCAATTGTGAAGAAAAAGGATGAGATTGATAAACTGCAGAAACAGGCAGACGTCTATAAAAAAAATATTGCATTAAAACAGCAACAGGCGGCAACGCTTGAGAACCAGATTGCAATTTTAAACACACGGATTAAGGAATTCGATTTAAATATTACCATTACGAAAAAGGAAATCGAGGAGTCGAAGCTTGAGCTCGATGCAATTCGACTCGAGATGAGTGAACGCGAGCAAGAGGCGGCGCTCGCACGTGCGCGTCTCGGCGAAAATGTTCGCATCCTCGATGAGACTGCACGCCACTCACCATTCGAAATTTTCCTCTCGCGGGAGTCGGTATCCGCGATTATCGAACACGTACAATCTATTGAGGCAGTGCAGAGAGAGATCCTCGATACACTCGGAAGCATCCAGACACTTAAGATGCGTCTCGAAGATACCGCAAAGGAATTCCAAAATAAGCAAGAAACCCTTGAACACCTTGAGGAGCGGCTTGCCATTCAGCGGCAGGAGCTTGCCGTGCAAAATGGATACAAAGCGCGCGTCCTTGGAGAAACAAAAGAGAAGGAGACACTCTTCCAAGGCCTGCTCCAGCAACTTCGTGCAGAACAGCAATCGATCGACGCGGAGATTTCCAATCTCGAGCGTACGATTCGAGAGAAATTAAAACTCCTCGATCAGTCATATCAAGGAGGTGGAGGGAAACTACTTCTCTCGTGGCCGGTTGACCCGAGCCGCGGTATCTCTGCGTATTTCCATGACCCGTCGTATCCATTCCGAAACATCTTCGAACACCCAGCGATTGATATTCGGACGCCCCAAGGGACCGCGATTAAGACGCCAGCACCAGGATATGTTGCGCGTGCGCGCGATGGGGGAATGGGGTATAGCTACGTCATGCTTGTGCATCCGGGCGGGTATGCAACAGTCTACGGTCATGTTTCTCGCATCCTTGTGAAGGAGGACTCCTACGTTGAGCGCGGCGATGTCATTGCCCTCTCTGGCGGCGCCCCAGGAACACCAGGAGCGGGGAAGCTGACCACCGGTCCACATCTCCATTTCGAGGTGCGTGTAAACGGGGTTCCGGTAAATCCAATGGATTATCTCTTTTAGTATGCCAAGAAGACGCGGTATTATTGCAACGCTCCGTGGTCATTTTTTACTTTTCGCAAGCCTCATTGCGTTTACGTTTGTGTCGTGGGGGCTTTCGCGGCAGCTCATCAAGAAGTATACCGTCGATCAGGAGCTAGTACGCATGCAGCGTATGGCAGAGGAGATTGAACGCGAGAATGAAACGCTACGGACGCTTATTGAGTACACAAAGACAACACAGTATATTGAG
>JACQSD010000025.1 GCA_016206165.1 Candidatus Uhrbacteria bacterium | reverse complement strand
TCTCGCAGAAGCAGAGGAGGCAGCGGTCGCCGTCCCAGCCGTCCACGAAGATGCCGAGGTCGAACCCGAAGCTTCCGTCTGCGTAGGCGCCCACGAGCGGCACCCGGTGGAGGCCAGACGCGTCTTCCCAGAGCGCCTCCTTCTCGTCGAAGGAGATGTGCCAGCGGCCTTTCGGCAAATGATCCTTGCCCTGCTCGTAGGCGAGGGTCGCTCCTTGTGCCCCGACGAGAACACCCTGCTCGCGCGTGATGAGCGTGAGGCATTCCTCCGGGCTCACCATGCTGCTGGTGATCTGGAAGACCTTGACCAAGAACTTCCGGCCAGGGGTCAACTTCACCGTCGCGTTCCGGAAGTGCTCGTCCGTCATATCGCCGTTGTAGTGAGTAAACTCGGACCCATGTAACCGCCGGAACGTCGCGAGGCGGGTCGCGTGGTCGTAGTCCGCAGGGACAACGACCGAGAACGTCGTGACGAGGACGAAGGGGCTGTCCAGCTCCGCGCCGCTCACGTTGCAGAGGAGCTCCATCTCCCCGCGGCGTTTGCGGGTACCGAAGGTGCCACGCACCTTGAGGAGACCGTCCGCGGTGTGCCCGATGAAGCGCCACTCATCGTCTCCGGACAGGTGCTCGAGTCCATCAATCACGACAATCGGCAGTGGGAGCAGCACAATCTCACCAAAAAGGGACCCATCGTTACCGTAGAACTGCACGGTGCGATCAGTCCCATCGAAGAGGGAAAGCATTAGATCCCACTTCGACGGCCCATCCCAAATCGCATGCTTCCGCACTACTGCTGTTTCAGGTGCCATCCGGCACCTCCCTTCTTGAACGACTGGCTTCCTTGGATAAGGTGGAAACCCAACCTTCTTATTCCTCGGCCCCAAGCCGAGCGAACGACCTGACCATCCGATCAGGAATTGTCTTCTTTATGAAAAGACCGATGATATCATCATCGGCTTATCATACACGTTTATGGATTATTTGTCAACCATGCACTGTATGCACGTCAGTATTCTACCTACGAGACTTCCTTTCGAAGCGTATCATATTCCTCAGCTGATACCTCGATGTCACGCAATATCTGTTTGATCAATCCAATACCAAGCTCCTCACCTCCATGCAGTGGAATCGATGTTGTTCGTCTCGTCATTGTATTGAAGAAAAAATGATGGCTTCCACGGATGCGTACAATACGATACCCGAGATGCTCGAGCATCCGCATCATCTTCCGTGGATGAATCGGTAGAATTCTTGGCACAGCATTACGTGCTGAATTCCAACTGATGTACTCCGATAAATTCATTCTGTTCCACTTTGCCACCAAATAATTCCTTCTCTGCTTCAATAGATAATGCCGCAACTTCCTGTAGCCGACGATACAGTTCTGGCAGTGTTTTTGCCTGTGTATAGCAACTCCGGAGCGTCGGAACAATTCCTACGTAATAACCTGATTCATCGCGCTCGATGATTACTGGTAAATGATATTGTGTCTTATGATTCTTCATAACAATGAAAGCATACCATACTCAATGTATGAATACAATCTCTTGCATTAAATAGTCTACAGCGTCGTAATCGGCCTGGATTGGACAATGTAGAACTTTTTCTTTGCATACGCCCATTCGATGTCCTCCGGCTTGCCGTAGTGCTCCTCGATTTTCTTCCCAATTTGCGCAATGATCACGATTTCCTTCCCATTCAATTTTTGTTTCGGCGCGTCTTTTTTTGGCACCGGCTTCCATTCAACTCCGGTGCCAAGCGTCTTTCGCGCGATCATCCGCGCCTGCTCCGCAACGCTTACATCAATGAGCGACCAATCGCGTTTACTCACGACATAACTATCCGGCGTCACCTGCCCGGAGACCAGCGCCTCCCCCAAACCCCAGGCCGCCTCGATAATCATCTGGTTCCGATCCTTTGTTACCGGATGCACCGTAAACATGACACCTGAAATTTCCGACTGAATCATCGCCTGCACCACGACCGCCACACTCACCTTTGTTTTGCGCATTCCCTTTTCATTCCGATAAAAAATGGCGCGCGGAGTAAAAAGCGATGACCAGCATTTTTTCACATTTCCGATCACATTCTTTTCTGTTGAGTTGAGATATGTCTCCAGCTCCCCTGCCCACGACGCCTGTGAGGAATCCTCTGCCGTTGCGGATGAACGCACGGCAACTTCCTTCGCCTTCAATTGCTTGAATGCTCCCAGAATATCCGTCTGCAAATCCTTTGGCATGCGTTCATCGTGGATGAGATCACGAATCACGTTCGACGCCCGATCCACCGAGTTTACATCTTTATAGTTCACCTTGTTCAATATCGCCTCGATCTCCACATCAAGATCCGTCTCCTCGATAAACCGATCAAATGCTGCTGCGGTCAACACAAACCCCGGCGGCACTGGAATCCCCGCCTGCGTCATTTCACCCAACGACGCCCCCTTCCCACCGGCGATGTGGACGTCCTTCTTTGATATCTCCTTAAAAAATTTAATGTAACTTTGAGCCATAATATTATTTTTTTGCTCCGTGCTCTTTCTTTACCAAATGAAAAAGCATCTTTAATTTCGAGCTAATGGTCACCGGATACACAAACTGCCGATCGATACTTTTGAACCGCTCCGGAAGCATTACAAGTTGCTTCTGTACATAGGATTTAATTGTATCAAGATGTGGGAGATTATACACGGACTTTCCGCGTAAAATCATTTTCTGCAAGAGCGGTTTCCCATGAAGCTCTCCTACAAGACCAATGACATCCCCGCTGAACACCCCTTTTCGATAGCGTCGAAAAACTTGCTTCTGACCCGGGTAGCTTTCCTTCCCTTCGGCAAGTTTTGCCAATGGGCGTACTGTTCTTCCATCGCGCAACTCTGCGATCTTGTATACAATTTCCATTTTTGGTGCATCCGAAACTGTTGAAATCTCAGTTGCTGACAAATAGACGTCTGCTGGAGTCTTCATTTTTTCAAGTGCCGAAATTTTATATTCATCGAGGTTACTAGCGAGTAATATCTGAATTTCAGGAAAACCTGCCCTGTCGAATGCCCGACGCGCATACAGAGCACGTTTGTGTAAATCTCCGCTATCAATAGTAATTGATGCGACGTGTTGCACTTTCTTTTTAAGTTCGCGCGCTACAGTAACAAGGTTGGCGACACCCTGTCTAAAATCATACGTATCAACCATGGGACGAAGCCGATTTGGGAACAGTCGTGCTGCTGCACGAAAGGCCTCCAACTCCGTAGGAAAAGACTTGATCACCGCATGATACGCATTAATAGATAGTGGTGGTGGTGGAAGTCGATACTTCCGAAAAAATGCTGGAAAGGCATTATCAGCTCCCGCAATATAGCCAGCGCGACTCGCTTTCATCGCTGTCTCGAATGAACTCACACGCATCCCCCCTGCAGCGATAAAACGTTTTTTACCACATGCAATTTTCCCACGAATAATTTTTGAAAGATACAAGGAATTACCAAATACCGTCGTCATTAAAAAATTTGAAAGGAGATTCCCTTCACAGATTGGCCCGGTAATGCGGATGACCGGCTCCCCTGGAAAAAAAATAGTTCCCTCCCGCATCGCATAGAGATCGCCAGTAAATTTAAATTTGCGAAGATACGAAATTAGTTTCGGTGTCGCAAGATTGTGTTTCCGTAAATACTCAATCTCTTTCAAGCTGAACCTCCACTGTTTAATGCCAGTAATCACCTCTTCGATTCCACCGAGCACTAAAAAATTACGATGTGGTGGCATCTCACGAACATACAAATCATACGTTGCAATCTGATATTCCATTCCCTCCTCCAACCATAGTGCGCATGCTGTAAAAATATTTTGAATCTCATAGAGATGAAGATCCTCGGGGAGAAAAAGATGTGATCGTGGAATAGTTGATAGACGTTTTGGCATAAGAAAATCATTCACACTCTCTGTATAATGGTCACCACCCCGTGATTCGCATTCACCTCGACGACATCACCATCGTGAAGAACATCAGTCGCGATCTTTGTGCCAATGATGCACGGCTTATTCATCTCACGAGCAACAATCGCCGCATGCGATGTGATCCCGCCCTCGTTCGTCACAAACGCGGCTGCCTTTTGCATTGCGGGTAAAAATTCCGGGCGCGTCATAAACGCAACAAGCACTTCTCCTTCCTTCACTTTAGCAATATCCTCGATGGTCTGGCAAATCTTTACGATGCCCGTTACCTTCCCCTGATTCGCAATGGTGCCATGAAATTCTCCGACTTTCGACTCATTTGTGCTTGTGAGCTTCTGTTCAATATCGCGATAGGCTTTTCCCGGATACGTCAAGAAATGATCACGAACAACATAATACCCACATCCATGAAACCGCTTTTCTAGTACTGCAAGAAATTTTTTTCTCGAAAGATTCATTTCTGTCAGCTCCGCCGGACAAATACACTTCAATGCATCAGCAGATATATGCAGGCGACGCGCAAGCTCGACAACCACCGGCTCAAACCGTGCAATCGTGCTCAAAATAAATTCCTTCCGATTATCCTGCCAGAGCGTGCACAATTCAATCGTTCGCACCACAAAAGTCTCCTCAGGAGTAAGCTCCAGCTGTCGCGCCCGCGCCAGTTTGAGTTGTTTCGTCCTTTTAAGTCCTTCGAGCGATGAGACATGTTTGATGCCACGTACCATTTCGCGAACGCGGCGTGCATCAAATGTTTTCCCTCCAACAAAACTCGAATCCAACCAGCCGAACTCAAGAATAAACTGTTCAATTTTTCGTGTTCGTGCCGCGCCTGCACTCTTTTTTATTGCGCCAAGGAGCATCTGCGCACGGAGAATAAACGATGGATCAACAGGCGAGGAAAACAGTTGCTCGTCTTTTTTGTTCGCGTTCGTTCGCTGTGCGAGAAAATCATGGAGACGGCGTTCGGAAATCCACGCAATCCCTTCGATGACATGTGCAAAGCTCACCGTCATCGTGAGTTCGTTGATCAAGCGTTGCGCGAGTGCGATGAGTTCGTTCAGTGAACATCCACCTAAGCCTTTTATGGAAAAATCTCCAGTCTTCTTTCGCGCCGCAAGGTAGGCATCGCGATGTTTCCTGCGAAGTGTGTTCAATTCCTGTATATTGTGAATCTTTTTATAATACGCCTCGCCAATGGCCACAAGATCTCGCTCGTCATAATACATATCCATTCGACTCTCATGCGCTACGTAAAAAAAGTGCGAATAGTTCACGCCGACCGCCTGATGCACCATCCAACCGGTCATACTTGCCGCGCTATGCAAATAGAGCGGGAACGCATTGAACCCTTGGATAAACCATTGCGACTTTTTGACGACGCCAATAATCTGTTGTACGGATAATTTTTTCATACGTGTAATATTCGTGTGACGACCCCGTGATTCGCGTTCACTTCCACTAAATCACCATCTTTAAAAACTTCAGTCGCGATTTTTGTACCGATAATACATGGGATACCGAGTTCGCGCGAGATGATCGCTGCGTGGCACGTGATTCCGCCCTCGTTCGTAACAATCGCCGCTGCTTTCTTAATCCCTGCAATGTAATCCGGACGCGTCATCACCGAAACAAGAATATTACCCTGCTGCATTTTGCCAATATCGCGAACCGAGCTCACAATTTTCACGCGCCCAACAACCTTCCCTGTCGATGCAGTGAGACCACGAACATCATTCACCATGTCTCGCTGCGTTGGTGGGAACATACGCTTGTGTAACTTCTCAACATCACTGCCTGTGAAGAAACGGAATCCTTTTGTGGTAACAACAAATGCACATGATTTTCGGCGTTGACGGAGCATCGCTAATGATGGGGTCCCTTTTATGAACCAATGCTCCACCTCTGGCAACAC
Source organism: Candidatus Uhrbacteria bacterium (assembly GCA_016206165.1). Classification (GTDB taxonomy): domain Bacteria; phylum Patescibacteriota; class Patescibacteriia; order JACQSD01; family JACQSD01; genus JACQSD01. The sequence goes on along the minus strand of JACQSD010000025.1, from coordinate 29,462 downwards.
AAGATACTTGGTATACTCTGGATCAATGCCACGACGACGCGCCATCTCCCCAAGAATCTGTGCACCCATGTGGATATTGAGATACGTCGCCTTCTTCCGCTCGTCCTGCCACCATGTAAAGTCTTCGGAAATTTTTAAAAGCCGTCGCAAGAGCGGAGAGAGATGATATTTCTGAAGCAATTTTTTCTTTCGCTCTGCATTGAGGCGCGGTGTTGCATAAATTCGCGCGTACTGTTTCCGTGCATCGGCTTTAGATTTGAGGAGCACCGCAAGATCCTTTGCGAAGTCACGGGCAGTGAGTACATGCACGTCAACATAATTATTCCTGATCCAAAAATAGCGCGCCTGACATCGTGCGAGCAGTCGCGGATGTTGTACCGCGGACGCAAGCGCAATCCTGAGTAATTCGAGCTCTGCTGCATTGATGAACGACTGATGCACGGGCGCAGTTAATCCGCTGACAATGTCAGTGAATATAGACTCAGATCCAAGGTTCCCGAGTTCCTTGCGGAGCATATCCGCAATCAACGTATCAGTCCCTAATGCAAAGTGATCAATAATCACCGATGATGTAAATCGTGCAATACCAAGGCGATAATACGTCCGAAAGAGCGCGAGTAACTTCTCATCGGAAAGAGAGCGTAACGAAATTCCTTGAAACGAATCGAAAAAACGCTGAAATGCTTCCTCATCTTTCCTCCATGCTCGGAGTAGCTGAGTACTAATATGCGGTTCATGATTTACTTGTTTCACAATGGCACGCGCGCCACGTTCAATGTCTTCCATTGTGAGATGCCAGTCTGATGTTCGATTCTTGAAAAAACAAACGCGAACGCGAGGTGTTTGCAATGCGGGTTTGCGATGCTCACGTCGAAACTCTGACTCTGCAATCACCCCGATATACAAGGGCGTACCATCAAACCGCTGATGGTACCATTGTTTTCCCGATACTTGCTTGAAAATAGATTTGCTCATATCACCTTCTTTATAATACCACGCGCTGCATCAAGATCAACCCAGTCACCGTCTTTTAAGTGGAGTGTCGCACCATTGATCGCGACAACACACGGGATACCAAGCTCGCGCGAAACCACAGAGACATGCGCAGTAATCCCGCCCTCCTCACCAATGATGCCCGCCACCTTCCGTAGCACCGGCATAAATTCGGGACTTGTATTCAAACAGACGAGGATATCCCCGCGCTTTACTTTGTGAAAATCATTCACGTTAAGAACAACGCGCGCAGTACCACGAACATGCCCGGGTGACGCAGCACGACCATGCCACGTCGTTGCATCACGATCACCATGATGGAGATGTCGTCGTGCAAATGTATCTGCAGCGCGGCCGAGCAGTACTTGAAAAAATCCAGGCCCACCATAGATGACAATTGCACGCCGTCGCGCGCGAACAAGTGCAGACGGATATGGTTTCCCAAGAAGCAGTGCTCTAACTTCCTTTGGAAGCAGATCGCGCACTGCATCAACGCTGTATCCCGTACGCCGTGCAATCTCCCTAAACAACGGCATTGCGCGGCCGATAAGTTCACTCGCGACAAAGCGATATTCGTCTTTCGCAACCGTCGCCTGTCCTGCGAGAATCCCAAGCGATCGATCACGCGGTTCAAGCAGACGAAGTGCAGCGCGACGCTTTTGCTGATCCGCTCGAATACGGAATCGCATTGCACGAAACGCGCGTATCGAATCCTGTTTGAGAAGTGCGCGCAACTCTGTAGTATAGACGGCAATGGTTTTCAACTGCTCATTATAGTACCCACACGACGACCAACGATATGTACTCCAAATTTTCTTGATCCCAGAAACTGCTGCGCTCGATGTGATCGAATCATGTCTTTTCTGCAAACCCGCAGCAAGCGCAAGCATTGCGTATTCTTCGCGGAGTGCAAAACTTACCTGTGCACCCATGGAGACTATGGCAACAAGTGCATCTCTTTTTTTGTGCAAGCGATATGCATGCTGCACCGCAGGAACAAGCGCGCGATCAAGATAGCGGAGTGTACCAGCCGCAACAATGAGATCCTGAAAACAAGAATAAAATTTTTCTACGTCACTGACGAGCTCATGATTCGATACAGTGGAGCATGTATCACAAGGAAAAAGATGACGAACATGCATGCGCTGCGCTGCAATATATTGTTCAAACGCACGCATCTCCTTCGGCGCCATGAGAAACCGCATGAGATATGGATCAAAGACGTGCGGATCACGGATCGCATAGTGCCAACGTGTCGAGTATTTTGAAAAATCGCCAAGCACGGGAATGCGGAGCGGCCACTGTGTATGGCGCGCTGCACGCCAATATGCGTGGATAATAAAATACGCCATCGGGAAATACGTCGCTCTCCCCGCCTCGGCAATAAACTGATATGCCGCCCAATCTATTTTCTTTGTCACTAGCATAGTCACTTTTGTTATTCTACCATTCGCGCGAATAAGACAATGGAGGCTTTAGATCTTTCGTACAATTCCCTTCACTGCATCGAATTCAACGCGATCCCCATCATGAAATACTCGTGTTGCAATCTTGGTGCCGATCACCGTCGGGATCTTAAACTCCCGCGCAAGAATGGACGCATGGCAAAGAATCCCGCCCTCGTCCGTGACGATCGCTGCTGCCTCGCGAATGAGCGTACTATCACTCGGGTGTGTCATCCCCGCCACAAGTATAGTCCCTGGCGCCAAATGTTCCGGCTTAGCACCTTTCCATTCTGCAAGATTAAAAACAGTCCCTTGCACAAAACCCGCATGCGCGATATTCCCCTGCACCTCTTTCACTGTGGTATCAATCGTATAATATCGTCGTTCGATCTCCGCGATCATCTTTCGGTGAGTGATAAGATACTCACGCGCACCTTCTTCGGCGTAAAGATAGAAGAATCTGTCTCTTCTGCGCGCAAGTTCAGAAAGCCATTCATGATCATGTGTGTCTGCCTTCCCATCAACACATTCACGATATGTTGCATATCGTAAAAGATCACCGTCAAATCCTTCCGCGTCTCCAAAATTCTTGACGGCGCTCGCGATCTGCGATTCAACTTCAGGATAAATTTTTGCCATGATATCGCGCTCTGCACCAAGAGCATCTATTTCTTTCTTCGACAATCCTTCAGCATCACTGCGATCGCCAATGTACCGCCAGAAACAATTATAGAGACCGAGACAGGCAAGGTATGTGGGATAAAGGCGAACGATTCTCTGAAAAAAATTTTGTGGATCCTGCGTGATGAGCGGTTCGATCACCTTCCATTCTTTTGTCCATGCTACGAGCGCGGCACGAACAGGAATAAAAACTTCTCCGTCAAGATCAGCTCCATATTTTTGAATGAGCACACGCGCTCCATCGCCAATCGCCTGCTCATTCAACATTGTGTGCCATTCATCGCGCGACCCAAGCCCGCCGACTGCATGCGCAGAAATACCGAACATGCGTCGCAACACATGCGTGTACCCTTCAGCAATGCAACTCAACGTGAGCAACGGAAACCTCCGCCGCGTCGCCGGCTTGAGACCATACTGCGCGATGATAGTATCAATTCTTGACACAAGTACTTGCATACAATCATTGATAAATATCATGATCTCCAGTATCAACAAATTCTACGGTAGTACCATCGACAAAACGAAAAGCAATTCTATACTTATACGCAAGAGAAAATGACCAAAGCTCTCGGAGTCTTCCAGAGAGCTTGTGCGTCTTGAGTCGCGGATCAAAGCAATTGCGCCGAAAAAGCAACTCCCGCTCCTCTGCAGCGCTCTGCAGTTCTGCAGGTAATCGCTTCGCTGCTCGAACAAAATGCGACGTGTAGTAGATAAAACGTATGGCTGCCATCTACGTATGCATAAGTTGTGCAAGCCCACCTTTAGGAAGGAGTTTGAGTTTTCCTTGTGCACGCTCCGTATTCGCAATACGGATCGCGTCCATGGCATTTTCTTCCTCAAAAAAACGGCGTAACGCTGCACGAAGAAGTTCCGAGCGCGTCATTTGCGTCTTTTTCGTCACACGTTCGAGATCGCGGACCATCGACGGTGGGAGTGAGATGGTTAAGACAGATGAAGTACGCATAGTAATACTTATTAATACTTAGTAATCCTAGTATAGCATGACGCAAGCACCTGTCAAATCCTACGAATAATCCCTCGTTCAGCGTCAACTTCCACACGGTCGCCGTCTTTGAATACTCTCGTCGCGATCTTTGTTCCGATGATACATGGCTTTTTCATTTCGCGTGCAACGATTGCAGCATGCGAGGTAATCCCACCCTCCTCCGTGACAAATGCGGCGGCGCGCTTCATACCAAAAATAAATGATGGGGCAGTGGTCGGCGCAATGATAATGTCACCTTCTTGTACTTTCCCAATCTCATGCGCGACTTTCACAATTTTTGCAATGCCACGTACAACACCTTTGAATGCAATGACACCTTTAAGTTCCCGAACAGCGCCAAGCGAGTCGTCAACAAGAGGTGCGTCAAGAATCGCGAACTCTTTGCCGTACGAAATGACGCAGACCGCCGGCGGATATGCTTTTGGTTTCCCTGCGATAAGATCTTGAATCGCGTAATTGCGGAGTTCTAAAAAAGGTATACCGTATTTCTTCGCGACGCTCTTCAAAATTGGTCGAGCAAGAAACAAGAATTCATACAAAATATCCGTGCGGAGCGTTCGGAAATACACGAGCTCCTGTGCAATCGCTGCGAGATTTTTCAATCCTGTTGGTATACGCACATGAGGCACGGCGTGACTCCTCCCCTGCTTTCGTATCTTCGCCCGCTCTACACCAAGCTCTTCCAATGTAAATCCTGCACTAAACCCATCGCGTACTTTGATCCATGCAAATTGTTTCTGAATACTCGCGAGTGATGCACGTGACGCGAGCGCCTCCAAAAAATATGCGTGTGCATTTTTCTTGATCGGGAAACTAATATCGCCAATGAATTTCGCAACATCACCGCGCGTATACCGTGGAGCCTCATTTTGGAGTTGCCCAAGATAAAGATGTTCCAGTCCATGCGTAATCCAGACGTACGAAAAGAGTAACGCACAGATATCGTGAAGCTCGCGCAATTTATGAATGGGATCCATTTTCTTTTTAAGTAACTCTTCAATATGCTTCCGCTCGCGCACGTGAAATTCCTCACATGACCGCACGATATCGAATACCGTAACGCCCCTTTTAATATTTCGCGCGAGTTGCGCTGAAAAATCATCAAACACCTTTTCACTCTTATAAAACGCGCCTTTCTGAAAAAGCGTCACGGGAAATTCCGCATCCACACCAACTCTCCGCATAAAGGGACGCGTATTTCCTTCACGAAAAATGGACATAATAAACGCCCCAAACGGCCGCGCCGCCCAGTATTCCCATGTGTATGACAGGACCTTCTTTTTAAGTTCGGTGATATCCATAATCAATAATCTATAGTCGTAATCCGCAATGAAGAATATTAAAATTCAATATGCTCTGCTTCAAGTTTACTAATAGCATCCGCTTTATTCCATTGCGTATCGGAAAGAACCTTCTCGGCAATTGCAGACATTTCCGCTCTTATCTGCTGGATCTTCCCTTGATTTGCATCTGGGGATCGCTCTGTTTTTTTCGATGGGTTCTCTTGTTCTCGCACACCAATGACCGCCTCCTTACCACGCTGTCCGATCGCTGCTACTCCTTCATGCCGCGGAAAAACCCCCTTACTTGTAAATCGGAAACCGGTAAAGTTGCTCAGTTCCTTCTTCCAGGTTATTTTCCGAATTACATCGTACGACTGAAGATCGTCCTGACATACCCCCGCGACGACGCCCGGCATTGTTTTATGGCGATTCTCCGTATCAAAGAATACAAAGAAATCGAGTTTCACACCAGGACAAACCAATGGCTTTAAAGTATTAATCTGCGAAATCGTTTCTCCATGAAATAAGAAATCATCTACCATTAAAATATTTCCCGGCCGCGCAGATCCAATGACCTCTTGAAGACGTTGCGCCTGCGCTTCACGCCATTCTACTGCGCGCGCATCAGAATCTCGAGGCGGTGTCACAAGGAAATGGTATGAGGGCGAAGGGAGATCGCGGGATGAATACAGCGACTTCAGGATCGGAGCGACCGCAGCATAAAAAGGGCGTGCGGAAGTTTCGAGAAATATAACGCACGTCGGAAGCTCCTCATTCTTCTTTTTTTGCAGCCATTCTTGCAACGCGTGGAGTCCAAATTCAATAACCTGCTGATCTTCTGGAGAAAGAATGGGTTGCTCTGGTTCAGAAAATTCAGATATGCCTATTTGTCGTTCTATCATATTTTTTCACTCCGTTAATTTACGAGCAATTCCTTTCGTCGCCCCGGGATAAACCCGGGGCCTTCGCGTGGGCGAGGTCACAGCCTTCGTACTATCCCACGCTCGGCATCCACCTCCACGCGATCGCCGTCTTTGAGAACGCGAGTGGCAACTTTTGTTCCGATGATACACGGCTTCTTGAGCTCGCGCGAAATAATGGCTGCGTGACACGTAATACCGCCCTCATCCGTGACAAATGCTCCTGCTTTTTTCATAATCGGAAGCATCTGTGGCGTGGTCATACCTGCAACTAAAATATCTCCTTTTTTGATTTTTGAAAAATCGTCGCGCCCTAAAATAATCTTTACAATTCCGGTAACTCGTCCGGGAGACGCGACGGAGCCGGAAAACCTGTTCACACGCGCGACATCTTTATCAACGAATGCTTTGATCCGATCATAGTCTTTTCCAGCAAGCACCGAGACTCCCCCGCGATCAATAATCGTTGCATGATGACGAATTCGTGCATTCAATATCGTGCGCGATGGGGCACCCTGGAGTACTTCATCTTTCGTGCAATGCAGCATCTGATCGTACGTCAATCCCCTTGCGTGGGCGAAGCGCGCAAGTTTCGGCGCAAAGAGATAACTGCTCTTATTAATGATGTCCGTTCGTTGCGTTCGATAGTAAATAATGAATTGAAGCAGATCAATAAGATACGCGCGGGACCCAAGCATGCGCTTTGCATCACGGATAGCGCGTCTGACCTTTCTTTTTTCCTTCCTCCATCCAGCAATCAATGCCGTTTTATCCATCCCTGCCCGCTTCGCACGTGCTTCCGCGATCGTATACGGGCGCACTTCTCCATAACGAGAATGAATCCAATCATATTTTCGAACGTGCGCATGGAGGTCTCGCGTATTCAACAAATCACATTCTTCTTGTTTATAAAAGTTATTTTGCAGTGGGATGTTTAATGTATCCATCAACTCCTCCACTGCTGGTGCGTGAAATTTTCGATGCATGGCGTGACGAACAGCAGCGGCAACGAACGAATCTAAGTTCCAGATAGTTTGTAGTGCTGGCATGTATCTTTCGTACGCTTTAACGTATGTATGCAAATTAGTTTTTGTCGCTCGCATCAATTCCTGTTCACGTTGCACGAAAGCCCTTTGAACACGGGCGATGATCTGTGCACTATTCCATTCACGAAATGCAGCGCGCCCACATGCCCTAAGTTCCCGCGCAACATAATACCAAACCCCATCACATACAATAATATTGCGGACCGTGGATGGTTTTTTGAGCGCGAAATAATAATGCTTTGGATTCGCCGATCCTGTAAAAATCAGAGACGCATAAAAAGGCGGATATGGCCGCCGCACAGTGCGCAGGTATTGATGTCGTGGCAAAGCAAATGTCATAGTTTTCTCACAATACAATGCGTTGCATCAACTTCAATGCGATCTCCATCGCGAAACACTGTGGTCGCCGACTTTGTCCCAATGACGCACGGTTTTCCCATTTCACGAGAGACGATCGATGCGTGGCAGAGAATACCCCCTTCATCGGTTACAAATGCTGCTGCTTTTTCCATCGCGGGGATGAAATTAGGAAACGTCATCACTGCAACGAGAATATCACCCCGGCGTACTTTGGACAAATCGTCTGTTGATAGCACAATCCGCGCCCGCCCACGAACCACGCCGGGATATGCAATGCTTCCTCGCACTGCGGTCACGCGTGATTGTTGTGTATTGCCACGCACAAGTTTTTGAAAATATGCAACCCATCGCTTTCCCGTGTATACAAAATACTCGCGTCCACAACGAATCGTCACGAGATAATCCTTGCCTGCGGCAATGCGACGACGCAGCTCCTGTTGAGTAATCGGAAATCGAAACGTAAGAACGAGTTCCTGAAATTCTTGAAACGTCAGATACGGAAGGTGAAAATAATCAACATGACTCCGCCGTGCAAGTTCCTGGAACAATCCACGCGCGCGATAACTCGATCCATAGACAACATCAGTACGCCATGTGCGGAGATATGCATAGTCACGCGCGATCGCGATCAGCTTCGCAAGGCGTGATCCATGTTTGATCGCGAGCGTCTGCGTAAGACGACGTGCGTCATACATGATTGCTCGACGCACTGCGCGCTGCTCTGCAATCACCTCTACTGGATTCTTCCCTGCAGCGTGGGAAGCATGAATGCGCGCACGGATCATCGCCGGCGTCCATGCATCCTGCCACCAAAGCCCCCGCGCGCCAATCCATGAAAAACGCTGACGATGTTTTACGATCCGCTGCTCATTACTCCTCTGTGCAAGCATGAGAAGCGATCGCAGCTCACGCGCATGTGCATTCTCTTTCACTGGAAACGTCAACGTACAAATCCATTCTGTTTGTTGATCTCGCGAGGCTTGAGGGAGTTCGGCGCGAATCAGATCGACAATCACGCCGTCTGCTACGGGGAATGGAAGAAGAAACGCATTCGCACGAATGGTGAACGTGACAAATTCGGAGAGCATGCGACGCAATTGTACATCAGAAAAATGTGCAAATGATTTTCGCCTTTCATATCGCGTTGCTAATCGGTCGAGTGCACGAACGGTTCGGATAAGGCGCTTCTGAAAATCAAGGCATCGTGCGACGCCGCCCCGACGAAATGTCTCTCGTACTTTTTCAAGAACACTCTGCGGATACCACACGTCGCCCCCGGGACGTACCACCGTCGCTCGAGAAATCTTTATTCCCGTCTCCTCAAAAAAATAATCGTAACACGCAGCAGTAAACGACCGGTGCAACACCGTCTCCCGCCGATCGACAAGGTATTCCCAGTCTTCCTTTTTTATCGCCGAAGTCAACTCCTGTAAATTCATACGTATAAAAAGCGTATTATCACCAAACGTCTTTTGATCCGATCGGATCAAAAGACGTTTCTCTTATTTTTTCTTCTTGAGCTTTGGATGTTTGACTTCTTTGGCAACAAACGCGTGGACCCATTGCCCCACATTCGTGATATCAATGAACTGCAATAAATTTGGTAGTACTGCTTTCTCACAGACCCAAACACTTTTTTGTAATTGATAGAAATTGCAGTCTTTCAGAAAACGACGGAAATGCAGTCGCGCGCTCCGCGCCGCTTCCGGGATATCGAAGGTAACCATAATACATTCTCCAGGTATACATGAAGATGCACATTGTATTTGTTGACGCAGATAATGAATACGGCCGTCTTCAGTAAGTTGGATGACGAGTTTATTCCCCTTCTTGCGCATCGTAATAAATTTATGCCTGTGCAATTCCTGTATCGCACGGTGCACACGCTTGTGCTCCCAATATGCACGCTCAGCGCGAATACCTTCCACAAACTCTGGAAAAACGTGTGGGTACTCGATGGAGTTCACCGTTGCCGTGATCAATCCAGCGCCTGCCTCAATGCATTTTGCAGCGATAAAGGATAGTACTTGTTTTGTCAGTGATAGTTGCTTTTTCTCTTCTTTTTTACGCATAGCGATAGAGACCGGTATACCTCAATACTCTGCATACAATTGTATCATAAACGACGATTCTTTGCACCAAACGTCTTTTGATCCGATCGGATCAAAAGACGTTCTGTTGAATTTATAACGTGTACTGGTGATCTATACTTTTATGGCATATTCTTGTATCGAAATTCTGTATGGGAGTTAACGAATCAGAACTCGACGAAAACTCGACAAACTTGACGAAAACTTGACGAAATACTTGACAATAGTGAGACGAAATGGTAAATTGTCGGGCTGGAGAATTATTGTTTGGTCTCTCAAAACTCATCCGATTTCAGCGTCTTCGAAAGGGACGCTTGAGAATACAATCGTAGATTCACCTGGAACGGCGCGGATCAACCAGGGCAAAATGCCCACCACAGACAGAAGGAGTACGGAATTATGTTGACCGAAATGCAGCACCTCGTCGGCGCGGCACACAGCGTCGTGGCGCGGATGCAAGAGTGGCGCCAGTGGATGCACCAGCATCCGGGTGTCCGTTTCAGCCAAGAGGAAACAACGACCCTCGAATACATCACCCACGGCGTCACCCATGACATCTTTCCGAAACTCCAGTTCGGCGGGACGCAAATCGTCGAAGGAGACGGTGGGATCTGGATCGACTACACGGTCGACCCGAAGCTGCCCCGACGTCTGCTCCGTGCGGACGTCGATGCTCTTCCGATCCAGGAGGCGACCGGCCTTTCGTTCGCCTCCGAGCACGCGGGCGTCATGCACGCTTGCGGTCACGACGTGCACTCGGCCATGCTCATGGCTGCGATGCTCGCCATGGCCGAATGTGGCGTAACGCCGTCCAGGAATCTCCGATTCGTGTTCCAGCGGGCGGAGGAGAACCCGGTGACGCCGTCGGGGGGATACAAGCTCGTCTTCGAAGGCGGGGTCTGCGACGGCATCGAGTCGGCACATGGCCTCCACATCTGGACGAGCGAGGAAGGAACTCCCGGCGTCTTCCAGGCTCGCCCTGGGGGTGCCATGGCGAACTCGGATCGGTTCCGCGTTCGCGTCCGGTGTTCGGGCGGTCACGTCATGAGCCCGCACCGGGGCTCGAACGCGATCGACATCGGCGTGCACCTCTGCAACGCGCTCAACGGTTTCGCGCTCCGCACGCTCGGGGGAACCGAACCTTCGAGCCTTGTTCCGGCGGTCTTCAAGGCGGGAACCGGATCGAACATCCGGCCGTCGGATGTCGACATGTGGTTCGCGAACCGGAACGTCCTTCCGATGGACGAACGCATGGCGTTCGCGAAGCAACTCGAGGCGTTCGTCCGCGCCATCGTCGCGCTCTACCCGGACGCGAAGGTGGAGGCCATCGAGAACGACAAGGTGGTCGATGGCTGGGAGTACGTCTACGGGCATCCGGCACTCATCAACACGCCGGAGTCCGTGGCCGGGGTCAAAGCGCTGCTCGAGAGCGCTGGTCAGGAAACGAAGACCCAGGGACTCGAGCTCGGAGGTGAAGACTTCGCGTGGTACCTCCAGAAGGTGCCGGGAAGTTTCTTCATGCTCGGCGCGAAGCGTCCGGAGTCGGGGGACCACCACACCCCGACGTTCAACCCGGATCCGGAACAGTTCTGGCGCGGTGTCCTCTACTGGTTGCTCCTCATGACCAGTTAGAGAGGCGCTCGACAGAACCTCAGCAACAACGAACCCCACGTGCGGAAACGCGCGTGGGGTTCATTCTTTTTATGAATGTTCTCGACCCGCTCGAACACTAAACGTTAATGTCGAGGTAAAATGTAAGCATCGAAGCGCCGAGTTCCTTGTATGGCTCTTGTTTTGAATGCGTGCAGCGTGGATCAGCATCCACTGCTTTATCAACCTCAAATATTCGTGGCTTCAACATGAAGAGGAACGCATCCTTGCGCAGTTTCTTCATGTGCTCCGTGGTAATTGTCTGATAACTCTTCAAAATCAGTTCTTCTTTTTCTTTCGGGAACTTGTCCGGTGGGATGATCCCCTTTTGGAGTCCACGCGTGAGGAAAAGGAAATCCACATCACCGATAAAATTCTCGAGCTTGTCGTAGCGCAAACCTTTCAATCCATATGCTTTTGCTTTTTCTTCAATATCCTTCGGAATCGGGAAATGTCCGAGGTCATCCACAACAAGGTCCATGCCGAACATTCCAAAAATTGGCACCATTGCCTTCGTGACGCGATTGATTTCTGGTGTTCCATAAATTCCAATCTTCAATCCTTGTAATGGGCGATCTTTCAAAAAGTACGCCATTTCGCACAACACGTATGGGACTGCGACCGCGTGCTCGCGCGATCCGCTCCCACAATTCAAGAGCGGGACAAACGACGCCTTTGCTGCTCGTTCTGCAGAATCATCATCCGGGTGACGTAACGCAATAATGTCCGCAAAACAACTGTACTCGCGCACGGTATCTTCGAGCGTCTCACCCTTTTCCATCGAGAGCCCCTTCTCTCCAACCGTACCAATCCAGCCACCGCCCATCCGAAGCATCGCGATCTGGAACAGATTCATCGTACGTGTTGACGGCTGAAAAAAGAGCGTTGCGGCAATCTTCCCACGTGCGAGATCCGGTGAGATTCCGTTCTTTACAAAAAAACGAAACCGCCGGAGCATTTCGTCGTAGTCTGCTTTCGTGAGATCGGATGAGTTGATAAGGTGTCGGATAGCCATAGAATAGGGAGATCCGAAATCCTAAATCCTAAACTACCATGGGGCGAATTTAGTTTTGCGGACGTCGAATATTTTCAAAATACTTTAATGCATTGACTGCGAGTGTTGCGTGCAACGCGGAAACTTCGGGGAGCACATCCGAGTCAATCCTGAACTTTGGCGTATGATGTCCGATTTTTGGTATACCCTTGTCCGGATTTGCTGCCCCCACACATACGAACGTTCCGGGGATTTGCTTATCCGCGAACTTTTCTAGATAAAAACAGAAATCTTCACCCGCATTTTCCGTCACCTCCACGCGATGATAATCGTCAACAGTCCCTGCAACCGACGCGTCCGCAATTTTCACCAATTCAGGATCACGATGAATCACCGGCCGATAGCCAGGACGTGGGGTGAGCTCAATCTGCACCTTCTTTGTTGGATCATGTCGTGCAACCGCATCGGCAACAACCTTCTGAATCGTATTGAGAACATCTGTACGAATTTCTCGATATCGCTCCGATGCAATGCGAACGACAAAGGTGCTGTCTGCAGCTGCGGGAAGGACATTGTATCCCGACCCTGCAAAATTCGTTCGCCCTGATGCAATGAGCGCCTCTTTACTTTCTCCTGCCGCACGAAATATTTTATCGAGCTCGACCGTAATCTCTGCAAAAATAAGATTCAAATTCGGTTCGGTATACGCATTCATGATATGCCCTCCTGGAGATTTAAGTGTGATATCAATCTCCCCGGAACTTCCAAACTGAATCCCGTCTTTCAAATTCACCCATCCGCGTTCGTGATCACTCCGTACATGGATACCAAAGAATGCCTTAATTTCGTTACGCAAGCCATGCTCCTCTAAAAACTTGACCATCTGCACTGATCCGCTTTCTTTCTGATGCGTCTTTTCTTCACTCGGCTGGAAAAGAAGAATCACATCGCCGGGTAATTCACCGTTATCTGCGAGATCCTTCAACAGCGTCGCGGCACCAAGAAGTCCAGTCGTATGCGCATCATGCCCGCATGCGTGCATCACTTTATCTTTTTTTGATCGAAGCTCGTGTGAGGAATCTTCTTGAATTGGCAGTGCATCCATGTCTGCACGGAGTGCAATCACGGGTCCACCTTGCTTACCCTTGATTCGCGCAACAATACCAGTACCCATTTTGTATCCAATTTCTTTTCCCACAATCTCAATGCCAAGTTTTTCGAGCTCTTCAATGACACGCCCAGAGGTTCGTTTTTCTTCTCCACCAAGTTCCGGATTCTCATGAAAGTCCTTGTAATTCTTCTCAAGTTCCGATTGCAATTCTTGTGCCTCAACGCGCATGCGTTCGCCGAACTCCTGCTGCTCTAGACCATGATTAGTTGTGACTTCTTGTTCCCCTTCAGTGAATGACATAAGGATGAATTGTTAATTGTAGATTCATCAATCTTAACACTCTATAAGACATCTGTAAAGTCGAGCACTACACCTTTCTTATGATACCTTGATCCGCCCCAGTACTAGCCCGCACGAGGCGGACAGTACGGGGCTCCGCGCGGTTAGGAGATTTTCTTAATAATTCCGCGCTCCGCATCGACTTCTACTACATCGCCATCCTTAAGAATGTCAGTCGCATTTTTTGTGCCGACGATGCACGGCTTTTTCAGTTCACGGGCGACGATCGAGGCATGACTCACGATGCCCCCCTCATTCGTCACAAACGCGGCTGCCTTTTGCATTGCTGGGAGATAATTCGGATGCGTCGTATTCGCAACCAAGATTTCGCCTTGCTTGAATTTTTTAATGTCGTGATATGTTTTTAGGATTCGCACAATACCGCGTGCCTTTCCGGTCTGTGCAATGAGCCCTGTGATCGCAATACTCTTCGCTGCTGCATGATCAACCGCATTGATAATCGAAAGATACCGTCGGATGTTTTTGTCATGCACCGTCATATTGCGATCATTCCCGCTCGTCGTGATGATACATGGATGACTCTTTCGATATGCAACAGTCTCCACAGGAAAATGATCTGTCTTGATTGCCTGCTCCATCTCATCAAACGAGAGATACCCGAGGTCATTCCGTTCGACGTGAAAACGTTCTGCTAATGCGTCCCAGAAAAACGACCATTCGTAAACGTGCGTACGTCGCACATCATCGCGCCAATCCTTAAAAAAAATAATGTATGGTGCGATATCAAGAAACCATCGCTCTTTTTTTGTCGGCCGCAAGAGACGCGCCAGAGCTGCACGTGGCAATAGTTTCATATGCGCACCCGCGATATTTTGTTTCTTGAAATCCTCGATCCACTGCTTGTTAATCGGACGATACCACACGACCGACCAGCTCCGCAGGAATTGATACCGCTGCAGCAGCTTGGGGATCGCTACTCCATGGCGCATGTGATCCTGGAGTTCGATGATCGCTGTCTTCTTCCACGGATGATAAATAGACGCAAGGAGTTCGTCTCTGCGATCCTGCAACCCACGACGCTCGATCAACGTGTTGAACAACGCATCCGCATCGGTCTGCCACGATTCAATCCCCCACCACGGCCAGATGCTGAAAGTATAATTGACGTACAAAAATTGTTTTCGGAATTCCTTAAATGCAGCAAGCTGCCATGCATGATCCGACCGCGCTGCTTTCTTTTTCCATGCACGTGTTATCCTCCGTACATGCGATAAAAATTTTAATCCTTCGCGATAGTACCGCTGTACATGCGCAGGAGTTTTAAAGAAGATCGGATAAATCTTTCTTCCCACCGGCAATGGGTCCACGCAAAGATAATGCGTGAGCACACGATCCTGCACGCGGGTAAAGAACGGCTCCCGCGTTTTCTTGTCGTACTCCCGAATGCAGGCATAGAAAACAATGTCCAACGATGAAATCGTCAACACATCAACCCCTTCCCGCGCAATAAATTTTTTCCATGGTGAAGTCATAGTGTAAAAATCTCGTCATTGCCCTGTATCAGGCTGCTCTGTCAGGCTGCTCTTGACACAATATCATGATGATTGCTATAGTAAAAGTACTAAACGTGGAGGGGATTCTATATGAGTCCCCTCCGTTTATTTACTTCATCTTCCATCTTCAAAAGATACTTCAGATACTCAAAATCTCGAAAGTTTCCCCCTGCAAACTGTCGAATCTCACGGGCTGCCCGAGGCCCACGGGCAAGAACAATGATCTCCTTACCCTCCTTTCGTAAATGCTTCAAAACTGGTAAGAAATCTCCATCGCCAGAAAGAATGATGACGCGATCGAAATGCTCCTGCTCCTTCATGAGAACAAATGTCATGTCGACATCGCAATTGGCCTTCCGCCGAGTCGTACCGTCATCATTGGTATACAATTTGACCGGCTTCAGGCGCAGCTGATAACCGAACTCTTGCAGTCGCACATAGAATCGGACACGCGCAAGATGTCGACTCAAGAGCAATAATGCGGCATCATCCAATGTGTCCCCGCGCTCGTGCACGAGTCGCGAGAGATGCGACACGAGCAGATCAATCGGTACTGTATCGTTCGCAAGG
This sequence comes from Candidatus Uhrbacteria bacterium, assembly GCA_016206165.1. GTDB lineage: Bacteria > Patescibacteriota > Patescibacteriia > JACQSD01 > JACQSD01 > JACQSD01. The sequence continues at coordinate 13,460 of JACQSD010000025.1, read as the reverse complement.
TAATCAAATTGAAAATTATGTATCTCAACGCCACCAAAATAAAATGCGGCCTCAACCTGATACTTCTCGCGAAGATACTGGAGTAACTTTTGATAATCAATCTTCCAACCTAAACTCTTCTCACCGCCATAAAAGAGATTTGATGCATCAATGAATGCGAGCGTGCGCATAGAGTGGTTATATCTTCCTTACAACTCCGTTCTCGGCGTCAACTTCCACGCGATCGCCAGTTTTGAAAACTTTGGTGGCGACTTTTGTCCCGATGATGCAAGGGACTTTGAGTTCACGGGAGATGATCGCTGCGTGCGAGGTGATGCCGCCCTGTTCGGTGACAATCGCAGCCGCGCGTTTCATTGTTGGTACAAACTCCGGCGTTGTATTATTGGTTACGAGGATCTCCCCTTTCTTGAACGCCGCAAACTCGAGACGGCCATACACAATGCGCACGCGCCCGCGCACTTTTCCCGGCATTGCGGTTGTTCCTTTCAATACTTTATTCACGCCTGCACTGCCATGAAAAAACTTGGCGTCAAATCCGCGCAATGCCTTGCCTTGATAAACAGTGACGCCGCTCGCGGTGCACCAATACAATGTCCCTGCACTGCGCTCTCCCACTGATTTCCAATCTATTCTTTTGCCCATGCACGCGCGAACAATCTCGTTCGGCGTTGCGTAACGAAGTGTCGTTGCCGATACGGAAAGGAGCGGCGCCATTGCATCAAGAAGCTGGAACACAACGTCATTCACCTTTGTCACTGCCCACTTCCGATAATCCTGCATGTGCGCAAATTGTTCAGCACCATCAAGGAGTGATGCGAGCGCGTGAAGACGATACTGTTTTACGATGCGGGCTTTCGCTCGAGCAGTACGACGCATCATCCTCTGGCTCTCCTCCGCACCATGCACATCAAACGTTCGCAATGATGCACGCACTTCTTTTTCTGTAAGCCGCGGCACATCATAGTAATTCCCCCGCATCGTCGCGAATTTTTCCACATGCGCCTTCAGTGCGCGATCAAACACACGCCCTCGCGCTTTCTTGGCGAGCGCGGCGCGCGACCATGCCTCTTCTTGTGAGAATGTGGGAATCGTATGCGTCGTCAACACGCGAGTAATCTCTTCGACGCGCGCCGTCGCGATTTTCTCTGGCAGTGCATCGCGGATCGCCGCAACCAACCAATCTTCCTCCCCTGCGGTTAAGAATGGTTCGACGATATACCCGTATGAGGCCTGAACAAGCGCTGCATCAACGCACTCGGTATACAACGTTCCGAGCTGTCGTAATGAAAGGCTCGAAAAATCTTGATGCAATACCCGTGTTACCGTCCGATCAAACGCGTGCCATGCCACAAAAAACTTCCGGACAATCATACGCGCCCATGCAGAATTTTTGCGCAACTTTGTAATAAGGATCGGCCGCACGCGCCGCTGTTCAGCGACATTCCAGTACCATGAGCTCTGCGTGCCTTCCACGGTCATCGCGCCAAACCGCATCGCCTGCGGCATTCGTTTCAATGTGGCAGCAACCGCGCCCGCACCCTGAATAATCAAAAGTCCAGCCCAGCCCTGAAAAGACTTCGGGTACCATTCTTGATCGCGAATCCACGTGATCTTTTTCTTCGCGAGTTTTTTACCAATGTGTGATGGGAATGTGAACATACCGTGTAATAGTGTCACGTACTTAATTTTACGAGGTCGATCTCGAAAACCTCACCCTAACCCTCTCCTACGAGGAGAGGGAATCGTGGTGGAGATCATAATCACTGTACGATCGTCCCTTCGAATTTTTTTCCAGCGAGACAGCGGCTAAGATTTTTCATATCACCGCCATGGAGGAAAAAGAGCGTGCGATGATGTTTCACAGCAAGCGCGGTTGCTCGTGGATCAAAGGGAACATTGGCGCCAGGAGTCCATTTACTTCCGACGAGTTTCTTTAATTCCTTCCACGACATTTCGTGATACGGTTTCGCATCTTTATGTTTCCGTGGATCACGATCGTAGACGTAGCGAATGTTTGAAAGATTAATGAGCTCATGTGCACCAAAGCGAATGGCGAGCTTGACCGCGACATCATCCGTTGATTGACCCGGCTTTTCTCCTCCGGCAACGAGGAGCGGATATTTTCTGTACTCACGTGGATGCACGTTTGTTGCGTCAGTGATAAATCGATCAGGGGCACGGCTTCCAAACATAATCCGGACAAGATGTGCATTTAATCTGCTTATCCGAATACCGATCCAATCGAGATCTGTCGCGTCGCGCCTCCCTAAATCACGGAGTGCATTTTGATAATCTCTGCACACTGTTCCCCCGCCGGTGATGATGACGAAACGCACACCCCGTCGGACGTGTGCCAAAATCAGAGCACGAAATTTTTTGAGAAAACGAATATCAATCCCGCCGTCCGGGACGATGAGTGACCCTCCGAGAGAGATGACTACAGTTTTCATTATTTTCACAGAAACACAGAATCAAAAAAACACAGAATCACTTTGCACTTTTATCAATAGAAATAATTTCCGTCCAAAGCATTGCTCCAATCTCTTCTGCCATCTTCGTGCCAATTTTATATTCATCTTGAGTCATATATGCCTCTTCAGAAGACAGGAGGAGTAAATACTTTGATTCCTGGAGAGAGCCATACGACGTCTCAAAAAAATTCAGCTGCACGAGCAATTTCCTTCGCGCATAACCTTCAATAAAATTGAGAACGATAGAAACAGCGGCTCGTCTTATTTGTGATGTTACTCCGTAGATTTCATCTCGCGGAAAATTCTTCGTCACTCGATAGACAAATCGCACATACGCATGCATCTTGCTTTTAAGTTGTTCTTGAAACGGTGTCATAAATGATTCCGTGATTCTGTGATTCAGTGCAAATAGCGCTGCCGGTTCTGTTTGTGCTCCTCGAAATCCCTTGCATAAATGACGCGGCCATCTTCGGTTGTGAGAAAATACAAATACGGTGATAGGGTCGGCTCTGCAACGGCAAGGATCGCGTCAAGCCCAGGGTTGCTAATCGGCCCTGGCGGAAGGCCACGATAACGATACGTGTTGTACGGAGAATCAATTTTTGTATCCACAATCGTCGCGCGGCTCATCCCCTTCTTCGTAATATAATTCACGGTCGAGTCCGCCTGCAGTGCAATACCGGCTTTCAAACGTTTCAAAAAAATATCGGCAACAACCCGCCGATCTTCGGGTGTTGCCACCTCCTGCTCAATAATACTTGCGAGCGTGACCCCCTCGTGGAGCGTGAGACGTTGCGCACGAATTTTTGCGCGAATATCTGCGGTGACGCGCGCATCAAAATTTGCAAGCATCTTCTCAACCACATCAAGCGCTGTCGCCTTCTTATACACACGATACGTATCTGGAAAAAGATAGCCCTCGACACTCTGTATACGGCCACCACCAAAAAAACTCTTTCCCGCCGGACTTTTCGGATACGCAAATGCTGCCTTCTCGAACGCCGTTACTGGCATCCCAATCGCATCGCGGAGATACTCGGCAATTTCTTCAACAGTCCACCCCTCGATTGTCGTAATCGTCTGCTCAATCGACGGTGGTGGGGGGGGCGGTGGTGGAGCAGTGGCACGACGATACCAACGGTAGCCAAAAAAAACAGCAACCACGAGCACGATGATGATAATAAACTTGTTCGTTTTCATCGCTGTAATAATCGCTCTTCAAATATTTTAAATCGTTCCTCGAGCAGTTGATCAAGGTAACGTGCGATCGCATCAACTTCGATGTTCACAAGATCTTTTGGTTTCAACACGCCAAGTGTCGTGTGATGAATCGTATGGGGGATGAGCGCAATAATGCATTGATGCTTGTCTGCATCCACATTTGCGATGGTGAGGCTCACTCCGTTCACTGCGATTGACCCCTTGTATGGCAAGAAACGAAAAAGATCAGGGGGTGGTGCGACGACAAGCCGCTTTCCATTTCCCTGATCATATATTTCGACGACATGACCGACGCCATCGACATGCCCGAGGAGGAGGTGGCCAGAGAGCATCTCATTTGCACGAACGGGTAACTCGAGATTCACGCGATGTCCTTTTTTCCATGATCCGATATTTGTCACACGCTCCGTTTCACGCGCAATGTCGACCAAGAACCCCTTTGGCTGCAATGCAACGATCGTCACGCATGTTCCATCCATGCTCACGCTCGTACCAACCGAAAGCATTGCGCGCCATTTTTTTTCTGCCACGGCACACGTCACACGATTCTTTTTTGCAGTGCGCTCGATCCGTGCAATGGTCCCAATGGTGCTAATAATTCCAGTGAACATAATCGGTAAGAAATTAAGAAATTCCAGAACGGCCGCAGCGGGAAACTAAGAAACTATTTACTCTCTTTATATCCATTCTCATCGTATGAACCAGTGCTTGATCCGTATTGAAACGGCGCATCGCGCGAAGCCAACGAACAAAAACTAATGTGATCGTCCGCCCATACAGCGACCTATTCCAATGGAGCACATGTGCTTCTATAGTAGCATGTGACGCGCCAAATGTCTTATTTTTCCCCACACTCACCGCAGCACGATACCACTGTCGATCAATGCATGCCCATGCCGCATAAATGCCATCGGGTGGAGCTTGACCGATGCGATGGCGCACATTCGCAGTAGGAAACCCAAGGTTCCTTCCGCGCCGTAATCCGTGAATGACCCGTGCAGTTACGACAAACATACTACACTCCTTTCGGAAGGAGGCGTGTCAATGACGCTCCTTCCATGCCCATCGGCTTTTCAAGCCCAAGCAACTCAAGGATGGTGACTGGAACATCCCGAAGTGCGCCGACAACAGGAAGTGGAGAAAGGTCACGGGTGATCACTGGCGCATCAACAAAGCGACGACGCTCAAGATCCGGACGAGCAAAAATGAATGGAACTGGCGCGAACGTATGGGTGCGATGCGCAGTGTTGTTATCCGCCTCGGTGATCTGCTCAATGTTCCCATGATCCGCAGTCATGAGTATGGTCACCCCGTGCTGCAGCGCAGTTGCGGTGACGAGCGCGAGTTCGCGATCAATAATGGCAAGCGCTTTGATCACTGCGGCACGGTTTCCGGTGTGTGCAATGATGTCGAGGTTCGGATAATTGACGACAAAAAAATCATAGACGCCGCTCTCGAGCGCCTGCACCAAACGCCGTGTGATGAGGCGTGCACTCATCGCAGGTTTCTCGTCGTACGAAGAAACTTTTGGTGATGGGACAAGGATGTCATCTTCTCCTTGAAATGGAGACGCATGTCCACCATTAAAAAAATACGTCGCGTGGACGTACTTCTCTGTTTCCGAAATATGCAGCTGCTTTTTCCCAGCGCGCGCAATGACAGCGCCGAGCGACGTCGTCGACTGAATCATCGTTGTATTCCAAATCTCGGGGCGGAAACGCTGGCCAGTGCCTAAATTCCAGTGCCCGGATTCTGAATTCCCCACTTCGTCAGGTGCAAGCCCGACCGCCTCACCAGATGCGGCGAGTGCTGCCACTGGGTAGTGTGCAACACAATGATCAAATGTCGGTGTCGCGACGTGCGAAAAAACATTTGCCTCATTCATGGGCCCGATCCCCCATCCGTCGAGAATAATGAGAAGGACTTTGCTCATCGATTTTTGATTGTCCAATCGTAATTGATCGTCGGGTCATTCCAAGGGATCCGGAGCTCATCTGGATTTTTGACGTCGTAGCATTCGGTTGTGTAATAGACGAGCACGACCGGTTTTACCCCAAGCACCTGATACCCATGCGCGACGCCCCGGGGGATAAGAAGGCCGACAGGATACTCTTCTCCCATGACAACCGTTTGTGTTTCTCCTTTTGTCGGCGATTCATCACGGCGATCATAAAGCACCGCACGCGCCATACCATCAACGACATACCAAAAATCTTCTTGACGTGCGTGCCAATGAAATGCTTTGACGACTCCAGGATTCGTTTTCGTGATCGATGACTGCCGAAACACATCCATGAGCCCTTCGTCGGAACGCAAAATCTCACGGAAGTATCCGCGATCATCCGCGTGCGTCGTCATTGGTTTGATCTTCACTCCGTCGATCATAGAGAAGTACCGTGACGATACCAGAAACAATCACAAAAAGCAACAGCACATTGAGGTTAACATAGTTCGTCACAAGCCCTGGCTTCACCATATCAGCGAAAAAGTAGAACACGAATGTGCACAAACTAATGACGAATGTATCACGAATAACCGGTATCAAGAAATCGGTTGCTATTTTCTTTTGAAGAAATTCCATACGCGTGGGAAAAAATTATTCATCGTCCATGGTTCACGTTCAAAGATGATCCGAATCGAGGTCAAGAGAATGGGATCTTTTGATCGTGTGAGCCCTGGTGCACTCAAGAAAAATTGATATCGGTCTTTCGAAAAATCAAAACGCTCAAGATGATCAAATGTTGCAGTACCGATCGTCCACGGTCCATCAGTGCCAACGAGAGCAAGATCATGGAGTTCAGGACTCACCGTTCCTTTTCGACGCTGCAAACCGAGACGAAACTCTTGTTCCGGATTTTTTGTGTAGCGAAGTTCAACAATAGTACGTACAAACCGACGCGGGAGTTGCACGTCAAAAGTTACCGGATCTCTCTTCATACTTTGTGTAGAGTCACGATTGACCTTATTCAGCTGAATCCGACCAACATTGTCGGGTGATCGCAGGTGGCGAATGAATGGTGAATCGTTCGAAAAATCGTATTCAACGACAAGTCTTCCGGTGACCACAAAATCTTTTGCAAGCAGCCAAAAAAAGAGAATCACGGGGATGATGATGAGTATAATGCGAATCACGAATTGAAAGCGCCGAAAAGACATATTCACTGTCGTTGTAATTTGTAGAGTGTCAACGCTCCTATTTTCTTTGCATCTTCCCACGCTACTCCATACTTTGCAAGGTGGCGCGTATTCAAATACTCAATTCCACGTGGCGCAAGGCTCGTATAAAAATACACCGGCACACGCTCCGCAACGCGGGCAAGCAACCGCTCAATCTTCAGTTGCTCTTTTGGATCAAACTGCATCACCCGGCGCGATGGAAAAAATAATTTGTCTGAACTTTCCGTGAGAATGACTCCATTCGATGGAACAATGGTCAAAATTTCTACTGCGATCACACGCTGTTTTCGGGTCGATGCACGCATCCACCACAAACTCTCCTGCGTGAGTACAAACGTGGATGCGATCGAGAAGAGCGCACAAGCCGTAACCACACACGTCTGAAACCAACGCGTTGTGATGGATTGAAACGCAATAGCCATAAATGGGATGCTCAACACAAAAAGAGGAAGCCAGTAACGAACATATGCTGTTCCAATCGTCGGCGATGGCAACGGACTATCACGAAACGTAGAGGAGCCATAGTACACGACGAGCCACAAAGCAATGAAAACGAAAGAACCGATGAACCAAGAAACGGAAGAACTGTTCTTTCGTTCGCGCGTCCTTTCGTTCTTTCGTATCATTATCACAATCCCGAGGAGTGCAGGAATCGTCAACCACCAAAAAAGGAGGACAAGATACTCGTACGCATTCTTGAGTATATTCGCAGCGTCAAACCCAAATGGAAGAACAAATGCGCTGATGATTGCGCGCACTGGCGATGAAAATCTCCATGGGGAGATGAGGGGCACGATCGACTCCCCTCCCTGCGCATACCCTGTGGTCAGTGCGTGCCCGTACAGGAGTGCTTGGTGTGCGAGCACCGGAAGAAAAGCAAAGATCACCGCGAAAAAAAAGATAAAGAGATGACGTACGTGAATGCGCTGCCGGAAATAAAGAATGACAAGGAAAAATACACCCAGAACCCACCCGGCCTCCGTTGTGCGTGCGATAAGACTCGCGCCAATGGAAACACCACCAATCGCCCATGCCGTCCATCGTTCGTGGTGTGTAAGGAGTACCGCGACACCAATCATGAGCATCGATATGAAAAAAACATTCGCTGAGAGAAGTGAGCGCGAGGAGTAGTACACATACGCCGGGTGCAAGAGGAGTATGAAAAATGACCACCGTGCAACACGATCAGAAAAAAAGAAACGAACGATCGAGAAAAAAGCAACCGCACCAAATGTCGCCACGAGCGGCGTTAAAAAAGGAACTACCCACATCCCAAGCAACCAGGCAATCCATCCGTAGATAAGAATGAGACCAATAAACGATCCTGGAACAAGATCATGATCAAACACATTCATCGACCGCGGATGGATAATATTCTCGACGACCGCATTCAACGGTTCCGCGACGCGCAACGTTCCCGTGGTTGCATACTGTTGAATAAAGTAGGCTTGCGCGGTTTCATCCGGACTGCTGTATGGATTTTGTAATTGAAATGAAAAATACGATGTGACGAGAAAAAACAAAACTGCCCCAGCCATCAAGAAGGCGTGTGACCAAGGTACGAATGAACGGATGAACGAATGAACGGATGAACGTTCTTTCGTTTTTTGGTTTGTCAGTTCTTTCGTTTCGTTAAATTCCATAGGTCACTAAACTAACAAGGGCGAATGCGATCGCGAGCATAAATGTCGCCTGTGAAAATGGAAGGAGTGATGGCCATTGCATCATGAGCGATAGGAGCAATAAGAAAACGGCGAGTACTTCCAAAATCATCTTGATCTTCCCCCACACATTCGCCTGCACGATCATTCCTCTCCACTTAAAATACCATGCGCCAAGGATAAATGTACTTTCAATGCCGAGAATCGCTATGCCAAGCCAGAGATCAAGATGTTGGAGGACAACAACAGCAACAACCGAACCAATGAGTAGTTTATCCGCAAGCGGATCATAGAGCTTCCCCCAATCGGTAATTTGATTGCGTGTCCGCGCGAGCGCGCCATCGATCGCATCGGTAAACGCGACAAGCAAAAAAACAGGAATTCCCCACACGTAATTCTGCACGATGATCAACCACAACACAAACGGCGTCGCGAGCATCCGGAATACGGTCACATCATTCGGCCGCACCCATCGTGGAAACAAACGCAACACCGTCGCCGCAAGCAGGCGATCAGTAAAAAAGAGTTGCTCGTGTGATCGTTGAGATGACTGAAATCGCATGTCTCTACAGTATAGCACGCATGGCCGGTTACAAAAAAAGAAGGCCCAGGTAGTCCACTCGCGTTGCGAGTTTACTACCTGGGCCGAAGAAGATTCGACAAAGGGCACATACGTTTTCCCTATCCCTTATGGGGGGAAGTATTCCGTCGCCTTGAGTTTGCAGCTCTTGGTAACGAAACATATTCAGGATTGCTCGGGTGCTTCCTGGAGCAGGAAGACTGATACCCGAGCCGTATGTCGAGGTTTTTCCCCGTTGATCGATCTGGTTTTCCCTATTTGAGTCCTAATTGAGTCCGTCGACTCGTTCAGGCCCTTCCGTTGCCGTTGAATATTCTCCGTTTTACGGGAGCGTTTCCATTGGCATTGGAATTCATGGGGGGTTCCAGATGGGGAGAGAGTATTGTGAGAAGGTTCCGAAGGTCTCTTAATGACCTTCTTCTCACACTCTCAGGTTTGAGACTCGCGCTTTAGGATTTTCGTTCCGACCTCGTGTATGCTTTGGACGCAGTTATCATCCCGCGTCATCTGCATCGATCTGGTCGGAAGAGTATCCTTTGCGCAGCAGGTTGAACCAAGAGAGGTGACCAGAACCGTGTATACCATGGTCCGTTTGCTGGGATTCCTCGCTGAAGCTACCCGGAGGCAGCCACATTGTGGAATCTGTCCTCTTTGGTAAGCCTCTACCCATTTCCTTAATCGCCACTCCGAAGAGTTGCGATCTCGTGCCAATTGAGCCTTGGCTTTCTCCCGGGTTCCGTTTGGAGGCGGAGCCGGAGATACTTCCTGCTTTGTCGAGCGGCGTCGGGTTGATTTCCCGTCGTCACCTTCCTTGGCGAGAAGAGGGCTCAATTGCTCGAGGCGTGTTTCTCTCTGCGAGAAACATGTGGGTGTCCTGCTTGATCTCGTAACCCTTGTCGAATCCAGTTTTAAACTGGTTGGTTTGGGTTGATTGAAAGGAACGAAAATTTGCGACGGTAATTTACTGCCTACGCGCTTTCCAAAATGCCGTCAAGAGGGAGTAATCCACAGGCTATCCTCAACCCGTGAAAGAACTTGACAGAATATGGCGTATACTCTAGGGTAGAAGGCTTGGGAGGCACAAAATAAAGGGAAAGGAGGCCCTCCATGGGGGACCAGAGCAACGAGCGCTGGGCCCCCCGTGGCCCAGCAATACCAGGGGAGCATCCACTCCCCCTGCACCCAGACTGCGAGATCATCCCCGATATTCGCCCACTCATGCGGCGGAAGATCGAGGAATGGCTCGCGCAACTCGCCGCCGAGAAAGCGGCCCGCGAACGGCCAAACTAAGAAGGCGCTTCCCTTAAAGAAGCGCCTTCACCTTTTATTCAAAATGAAAAATATGGTTATGCAGCGAGCCCTTGTACATAATCCAACACATAGAGTTGCCGCTCATCCAATTCCCATCTCCCGAGCTTTGTAATGTCTTTCGAATTTCGGAGCTCGCGAAGCGGCGCGAGGATCACGCGCATCTTTTCAATCATGTGATCCTTGTTCTTCATTGCCTTGTCAGGAAGTGTCTTTGCAGCCGCAGCACGCTCAAGCACGTGAATGAATCCTTCCAATTCTCCAATGATGGTATCAAGAAAAGCTTTTGGAAATCCCGTCTCTTCACCCCACACACGCTTCTCTCCAGAAAAAAACTGTGCCGTGATGTCCCGTAATTTTTGCAGACCCTCCTCACCAATCGGGACCACCACACGCGGAATCATTTCAAGTTTTTCCTTCTGGTGCGTCTCTGGATCCTCAAAATACTCGACGGTTGTCATCTTTCCATCTTTTATTGTTTCGAAAATACGATCAAGTTTTTTATTCACAACGTCATCACTTTTTGCAACCGTCATATCAATGGCAAGTCGCACTGGCTGCCCATTTGGGCCCGGCAATGTGAGAATAAGATCACTCCCTTTTGTCCAATCATCGCTTTTGTGTGTCACCGAAAGGTGCCCATCAACTCCAAGCCATGCATTCGCCTGGTTCAGTGCGGTCACCATGCGCACATAGAGTTCCCCATCGACATCCGCTTGCTCTTTCCCTTCCGCACGTCGTTGGCCACGTACGTTCCCAAATTCTTCCCGAAATTCCCCCTCCTGTCGTTCCTGTCGCGCTGTAGCGTTTTCCTGAATACGCGCAAGCCTCGTTGCATGCGCAGCCTTCATTGGACCTTGGATGACATGCACCTCACTGATATATCCAGCAACAGGGTCGCAATCATAGGCATCGGCGCCATTTGGCTCCGCAGCATCGCGCAGGAACGTTAAAAGATTCCCGTCATGTATTCGTCGTTTTGGTTCGGAGTCTGGTTTATACATACTAAAAAAATAATGCTGCGATCTTATTGACAAAATCCTACCACAAAAAAACCATTCTGTCAAAGATTTTGTAAAGTCTGCTATACTGAAAGCGTATGACATTCATCAGTATTCTCTTTCTCCTTGCGCTAGGCCTGACGATTGGAAAACGGCTTTACCCGAGCGAAAGCATTGTTTTCTATTCAGGAATTGGCATACTCACGCTCATTTCGAGCTTGAGTATTGTAGGGACGATTTTCTATTACATCGTGGGGCTCCCCTTCTTCGTCATCGCACTCATGAGCACGGGACTCATCATCACATTCCTCCTCCTCAAGCGAACCTTTGTTGCAGTGCTCCGCGATATTCGTACCTTCGCAGCCGATCAAGTGGCGTGGTACCGCAGTCGCCCAAAGGTGGAAATTATTTTCGCACTCTTCGTCGCTTTGTTCATCACGATCATCGCCATCCTCGCACGATCCCCGATCACTGATGCGGTGCGGTCGCCGTGGGACCGAATTCCATGGATTATTTTCCCATTATTCTTTCTCCTCTCTTGTTTTGGCATTTACCTCGTCCATGCGTATCGCGATAACCCGTCGATCAAATCGACGATTCGTATTATCGCACTCCTCTTTTTTCTCATTGTATCAATCGGATGGATAGTCTTCCCGATCGGCTACGGCTTTGATTCGTTCATTCATCAAGCGACGGAAAAATTGATTGCAGTAGAGGGTGTGGTGACTCCAAAACCGCTCTACTACATTGGACAATACAGTCTCGTTGTTTTTCTCTCGAAATTTCTCTCTGTCTCGATCGCGTGGATCGATACACTCCTTGTTCCCATCCTTGCTGCACTGTTCATTCCGTGGGCAATCGGGCATTGGTGGAAGCGAAGGGTGACGCGGAGTGGGGGCCCCCCATTCGCGCGGAGCGACAGCGAGCACGATGGGGGTACGGAGCGGCAGGACCCTGAGCGCGCATACTCCATATTCGGAATACTCCTCCTTCCTTTTTTCCTTGCTCAATTCACCATCACCACACCGCAGGCGCTTGCGAATTTGTTACTTGTCGTTCTCATATTTCATATAGCATATAACACAAAACATATAACAAACTGGCTCATTGCGCTCGCTATACTGCTCGTTCACCCACTTGCCGGTATTCCTGCATTTATTCTCTTACTGCTCCGCCTCATCCAATCAAAAAAAAGTTATGTGTTCTGTGTTATGTGTTATGTGTTTGCTGCCACTGCTATCCCTGCTGCCTTCCTCCTCATTGCCCAATTCTCTTCCTCGATCCATATCACCTGGGCGCCACAAAACTTTCTCCATTGGCTCCAATCGATTGAATGGACGGGTATCTATCGTGAAAATCGTTTCCACGCACCATGGGACCTTCTCTACTTTTACGCTTTTAATGCAAAAAATATCTTCTGGTTCTTTATCATCACTGGATTTATCTCGTGGTGGAAAAATAAAAAAGGTGTCAGGTGTCAAGTGTCAGGTGTCAGGTGTTTCTTCATCCTCCTCGTATCATACATCTTCATGGCTGGATTCCTCTCCTTCAATTTTTTAATCGGCTACGAACAAACCGATTACGCAGATCGCCTGCTCGACATCGCATACTTCTTCCTCATCCCCTTCTTCCTCATTGGATTCGACTGGTGGATAGACAAAATACTTTCTGCTGTCGTTCTGGAAACCTCACCCTTCCCTGGGCCTGTGCCAGCTCGGCCCGCCTTCGGCCCCTCTCCTATGAGGAGAGGGAGATGGGTGAGGTCTGCAATAGCAGCGGGAGCGCCTGCAGTGCTTGCACTCGCGATGACCGCGTCGCTCTACCTCACCTATCCGCAGAATGTGGATAGTTATTCGGTAAGCCGTGGGTTCAATACGAGCCAATCAGATATCGCCGCAGTCCATTGGATCGAAGACAACGCAGGTGGCGAGCCGTATATTGTCCTCGCAAATCAAGCGGTCTCTGCCGCTGCCATCCGCGAATTCGGTTTTAAAAAATACTACCAGTGTCAGTCAAATGTCAGATGTCAGATGTCAGATGT
>JACQSD010000023.1 GCA_016206165.1 Candidatus Uhrbacteria bacterium | reverse complement strand
GCAACATCGCGAACATCTTATTGATTCTGGGAATTTCGGCCGTCATTTTTCCTTTGGCGGTGAAGCATGGAACCGTCTGGAAAGAAATCCCCTTAAGCTTGCTCGCGGTACTCGTAGCGGCCGTGATGGCCAATGACGCATTTATTGATGGCGGAAGTTTTTCTGGACTCACGCGCATTGACGGTTTTATACTCATTGCATTCTTTATTATTTTTCTCTACTATACGTTTGGCATGAGTCGAGTACAAGCGGCTGATGCGGCCGAAGTTCCCATGCATCAATACTCTCTGCCGCGCGCCTGCCTTATGGTTGGTCTTGGGCTCGTGGGACTCACCGTGGGAGGCAAATGGATTGTTGACGGCGCAGTGTCTTTAGCCACAACGCTTGGTGTGAGTGAAGCGCTCGTCGGGCTCACGATTGTGGCGGTGGGAACATCGTTGCCGGAACTCGCGACCTCCGCGGTCGCGGCATATAAAAAAGATGTTGATATCGCCGTAGGTAATATTGTTGGTTCGAATATTTTTAATATCTTTTGGATTTTAGGAGTGAGTGCGGTGATACGGCCACTACCTTTTTCTCAGATACTCATGAGCGATGTATTGATGACCGTCATTGCCACGTTGCTTTTATTCGTATTTTTGTTCATTGGCAAGCGGCACATTCTTGAGCGGTGGCAAGGGATTTGTTTTATTGTTTTCTATATCAGTTATGTTGCATATTTAATCATTCGCGCATAAATAAAGATCGTCGTGAACCGGGGACACGATATTGCCCTATTTTCAAGGGTTTGGTATACTCTCTTACTTATCAACATTAACCGCATACACTTCTATGGCAGGGATGACCAAGTCGGCGCTCTACGGAGCACTCGCCGAAAAGAACGGCCTCTCCCGGAAGCAGGTTGCGGCGCTTTGGGACTCACTCGTTGAGCTCGCATACGGCGAGGTCAAAAAGACGGGTGAGCTCACCCTTCCAGGATTCGGAAAACTCCTGAAAAAGCACCGCGCCGCACGCATGGGTCGCAACCCGGCAACGGGTGCATCGATCCAGATTCCGGCGAAGACCGTCTGTAAGTTCCGCGTTGCGAAAGCAGCAAAGGACGCGATTCTCTAACGATCACTGTCGTGAGACGCAAGGACCTCCGCGCAAGCAGAGGTTCTTGTTTTTTCTCCGAAAATCCGCTATTGTATCTATACGATTCATTCTTTACATTCAACGCTATGCGACACATTCTTTCATCAATCACCCTCGTCGGACTTCTGCTGCCATCGATGCTTTTCGCACAGACGACAAAAACAATGGAGGTGACCGTCGTTCTTGTCGACCTTGAAGCGACGCTCACGCGTACTGTCGATGCTGCAGCAGGAGAAATAAAAAATGATTTTGGCGATATTTTCGTACCAATCGCGCGTACGGTCCCACATTCGAAAGGTGTGCTCAAATCAGCGCTCACAGAACTTTTTACATTCAAAGAATCATTCGTTGGGCAAAGTGGACTTTATACCGCACTTGCAAACAACACACTCCGTGTCGCGTCAACGACATTTGTGCGCGACGGAGTAGCACATATTGATCTTAAGGGCACGCTTCGCATTGGTGGCATCGGCGACATGGCGCGATATCATGCACAGGTCGCGGAGACAGTCAAGGCTAATGCGAAAGGAGTGCATACAGTACATGTGACACTCAATGGTAAACGTTCGGCATGGATGGTGCTCGGTAATGGGCGCGGCTGGACAGATCCACGCGAACCGAAGGCGCTCGATGCGCTCTCTACTGCGCTTCGTAAAAATGCGGGGCTTAGCGGCTATCGATTTGCGCTTACGAAGCTTGGTTTACCAACGATTGAAAACAATGTGTTCACGATCGACATGAACGGAAAATTTGTTCGTGTGAAACCAAAAGCACGTCTCGACACGAACAAATTTCTCGGAGCGCTCGCAACAGCGCTAAAAAGGGCACAGAAACTCACGAGTGTCACATTCATATTCAACGGCCAACCAAAGACGTATTAATTTTTGCACCACATCGAAGAATCCTGGCATGGATCCAAGAAGTCTATCAACAAACGCGGGATTAGTATAATGGTAGTACAGCTCTCTTCCAAGGAGCAAGCGCCGGTTCGATTCCGGTATCCCGCTCCACAATACTATGACAATATATAAACTGGTGCTCATACAACAATGAAAATTAGTGTCGGGTCAAAAAATAAAACGAGGCTAAAAGCGGTCATTGATGCAGTTGTACTGTATCCAAAACTTTTTCCGAATCCAGAAATTATCGGCGTTGATACTGCAATTGCACTCTACGGGCATCCAATAAGCATAAAAGAGACAGTTGCCGGTGCGGTGCAACGGGCAAAAGACGCATTCCATGACTGTGCGTACAGTTTTGGGCTTGAGGGTGGACTCATGGAAGTGCCGCTCTCAAAGAGCGGATTCATGGAGATCAGTGTCTGTGCGATCTATAATGGAAAAGCTGTGCATCTTGGCATCTCTCCTGCCTTCGAGTGGCCGAAAAAAGTAACCGACATGGTGGTCAAGGGCATTGCAGACGCAAGCACTGCATTCAAGCAACTCGGATTAACGCAACAGGAAAAGCTAGGCGCAATGGAAGGCGGAATTACTGGATTCCTCACGCACGGCAGACTCACACGAGAAGCAAGCATTGTTCACTCAATCATCATG
>JACQSD010000021.1 GCA_016206165.1 Candidatus Uhrbacteria bacterium | reverse complement strand
GCGCCCGTAGTTCAACGGATAGAACGCGAGCTTGCGGAGCTTGTGATCGAGGTTCGATTCCTCGCGGGCGCAGTGAAAAAATTTAAATTGGATGAAGGCTTGTGATCGAGGTTCGCCAGGTCATTCGACTTGGCGTGGGGTCGGATGACCCCACGATTCCTCGCGGGCGCAGTGAAAAGTTTTGATTGATTTTCAATGTCCTATTCTCTTGACGCACCAATTGCCTCACTCTCTCGTTTTGCAAAGATTTTTGCTGGGCGGTTGAAAAAACTTGGGATCACGACGGTTCGTGATCTGCTTTTTTATTTCCCGTTTCGTTATGATGACCTTTCGAACGTCGTCGCAATTCGCGACCTCATGAACGGAGTGAAAGTGACCGTGCAAGGAACAATTGACCTTATTGCAAATCGCCGCTCGCCACGAAAACACATGCTCATTACCGAAGCGCTTATTCGTGATGCAACAGGATCGATTAAGGTCGTTTGGTTTCAGCAGCCGTTCCTCGCGAAAGTTTTGCCACCGGGCACACGCGTTGCGCTATCGGGTGTTGTCGAGGAGGATCACTATGGCACGCAGCTGACAAGTCCATCGTATGAGAAGATGGGAGGAGGAGACACGATTCATACGGGGCGACGAGTCCCCGTGTATTCTTTGACAAGCTCGGTGACTGAAAAGCAATTTCGAACGGTCTTAAATGCTGCGCTTCCGTTGATTCCATCGGTTTCGGAATGGATCCCGAAACACATCCGGGCGCGGTACCAGCTGATTGATATTCAGGCTGCACTGAAAAGTATTCATTTTCCTGAAGACGATGCGTCGCTTGCCCTCGCAACGCGGCGGCTCAAGTTTGACGAGCTGTTCTTGCTCCAATTACGCAATGCACGAAGCCGGCAGACACGAACCGCAGAACAGGCACCACGGATTACGTTTCATGAAAAAGAGACAAAGGCTTTTGTTGATGCATTACCATTTACACTCACCGATGATCAGAAAAAGGCAGCGTGGGAAATTATCAAAGACATGAGCGGTCAAGGGTCAGCGGTCAGGGGTCAGGAGCCCATTGTTTCTCCGATGCACCGGTTGCTCGAAGGTGATGTTGGCTCCGGGAAAACAGTTGTCGCTGCGATTGTTGCATACAATGTGATTCTTTCAGGTTATCGCGTGCTCCTTATGGCACCGACCGAGATACTTGCCGAGCAGCATGCGCAGTCACTGATCAAGTTTTTTTCTGGTACATCTATACATATCGGACTTTGGACTGCATCGCATAAACTCCTCAAGAAAGAACGAGAAGAAGCGAGGTTTATTATCGGGACACACGCAATCCTTCACGCAAAAGAACCACTTCATGATGTAGGACTTGTCATCATCGACGAGCAACATCGGTTTGGGGTTGAGCAACGGAAAGAGCTTCGCCGTCATAGTGGAGAGGGGATGACTGCGCATCTCCTTTCTATGACGGCAACACCAATTCCGCGGACGCTTGCCCTGACTCTCTATGGCGATCTTGATCTATCGATTTTGAAGATGATGCCAAGGGGGCGCAAAGTGATTGAGACACGCATTGTGGAGCCGCATGAACGCGTAACAACCGAAGGGTTCATTGCGAACGAGTTGAAAAAGGGCCGGCAGGCATTTGTCATTTGTCCGCTCATTGATCCATCGGATACGCTTGGTGTACGATCTGCAACGCAAGAATTCGAGCGTCTCAAAAAAGAGATATTCCTATCATGGACCATTGGCCTTTTGCATGGGCGCATGAAGGCAAAAGAAAAGGAGGCGACGATGCGGGATTTTAAAGATGGCAAAATTCACCTCCTCGTTTCCACTGCTGTCGTTGAAGTTGGTGTGGATGTGCCGAATGCAACGATCATGATGATTGAAGGGGCCGAGCGTTTTGGATTGGCACAACTCCATCAATTTCGTGGACGTGTTGGGCGAGGGGAGCACCAATCATATTGTTTTTTGTTCGCTGATACGCGAGGAGCGGCAACAAAAAATCGCCTTGCGGCGGTTGTGCGTTCAACCGATGGGTTTGCTTTGGCAGAGGAAGATTTGAAACTTCGAGGATCTGGAGATCTTTTTGGAACGCAGCAGTCAGGCGTGCTCGACCTCCGCATTGCGACACTCGGCGATACGGCGATTATCCATGAGACCCAGCGTGCGGTGCAAGATCTTGTCGCACAAGATTCAACATTCGCTGCGTGGCCGGAGTTGAAAGCGAGAATTGAAGAACTTGAGGCGGCAATTCATCCGGAATAGACCTCACCCTAACCCTCTCCTAAGAGGAGAGGGAAGTTATTTTTTTGAGCGCGTCTGTCAGACTTCTTACTTCTGGTGGAGCAATAACACTTGTATACCCAAACCGTTTTGCTTCAGCGCGGCGTTTTTCATCTAAAGGCACGCGGCGGATTTCACCCCCTAACCCTACCTCTCCAAAGACAACGGTCTTTTGTGTGAGTGGTGTATTTTTGAGTGCGGATGCGATTGCGAGTGCGATCGCAAGGTCAGCTGCCGGCTCGGTAATTTGAAATCCTCCGGCGACATTCAAGAATACATCATAACTCCCGAGCGAGAGTTTTGCACGTTCCGTAAGTACAGCGATGAGAAGTTGCAAGCGATTCGTATCAAAGCCGTCAGCACGCCGCTGTGGATAGCCGAAGACAGTTTTTGTGACGAGCGCTTGGATTTCCACAAGAAATGGACGTGACCCCTCCATTGCGACCGTCACCACTGTGCCACTCGTATGCGTTTCATGCTCGTCAAGAAATACTTTTGATGGATTTTGCACTTCTTGAAGCCCTGCGCTCTGCATTTCAAATACGCCAATTTCATCCAGTGCACCAAACCGATTCTTGACGGCACGGAGCAAGCGGTACATGTGTGATTTGTCTCCTTCAAGATAGAGGACGGTGTCAACGAGGTGTTCGAGTGTCTTTGGGCCAGCAACTGATCCTTCTTTGGTGACGTGGCCAATGATGACAATCGGGATACCGGTTGCTTTCGCGGTCTCGAGGAGTCGGACCGTTATTGCGCGGACCTGCGTGATGCTCCCGGCTTCTGATTGCACCTCTGCCGAGCGCATCGTTTGAATTGAGTCCACGATGGCAAGTGATGGTTTTTGTTCCCGAATCGTTGCGATGATTGCGTCGATGTCTGTCTCACCGCAGTAATGAGTTGTCCTCCCTTTGATGCCAAGGCGATCCAGGCGCATTTTGATCTGTTCCGCGGATTCTTCACCGGAACAATAGAGGACGGTTGTACTCGGAGAACTATTCGGAGACCCGTTCTCTGTCGCGACAGAGAACGGGTCTCTTGTTGCGATACCCTGTGCAATCTGGAGAATGATTGTCGACTTTCCAATCCCTGGCTCTCCACCGAGGAGGATGAGACTTCCGGGCACAATCCCTCCGCCAAGCACACGATCGACTTCTGCAATTTTTGTCGGAATCCGCGGTACATCATGTCCCCGAACATCGGCGAACACCGTTGTCTTCGCAGGGCGGCTTCTTGCCCCAAGCTTCTCGCTTCTTGCTTCACGCACAGCCTCTTCGAGGCTGCCCCACTTCCCACAATCCAAACAGCGCCCAGACCATTTGCTGGACTGGGCACCGCACGAAGAGCATTCAAAAGTATTTCGTGTAATCATATTGTTTCATTGTACAACACTACGTGATGTACAATGCAGCACTATCGAACGGAATCTTAATGGAGTATGTGGATGAAACCGCCTCACCCTTGACAGTACAACCCCTTGACAGTAATTGTGCGCTGATCTATAGTAAAAGTATCACGACGAAAAGGGGCCCAAACGGTTAATTACCTAAGGCCCCCTTTTCATTTTCACAATCTTTCCTTTCACACCGTTTCTATCGAGACCGTCAAAATACCGTCTCGTAATTTTTTTATATAACGATGATGCTCTTTTCTGGTCTGGAAACAAAATCTTCTCAAATCTTTTTTCCTCAATCAAAAAATCAACCAGCATCTTGTAATCTCCATCGCCGGATACGAGCACAATTTTTTTAAACGCCTCATTGCGATACAGTTTTTTCATGATCGTAAAAACAATGTCCGTATCGACATTCCCCTTTTTCTTTCCAACCATGACCGAACTATGCTCACGAAATACTAAAATAAACCCCGCTTCTTGTATTTCGTCGTACAGATCTTGACGTTCCTCTTGCACAAAGCCCAAGAAATAATATGCTTTCTCAACGTGATATTTTTGTCGCAAGTACACGCGAAACCGTGCCAGATCAATACGCCATGGCACATCGGCCGTTGTCGTGCTCATATACAAATTTTGCCCGTCGATATAGGCATGGTTTCCAATAGTGATCGGTCCATGCACGTTCATACTCAACAGCATACCTTATGCGTCAAAAAAATTACAGAGAACGTATCTCTAGAATTTTATTTCTTGCTTATTCGCACCGAATTTTTCCGCTGTAGCGGGCCCCGCCTTGGCGGTGGGAAATTTGAGATTCTCCGATCGTGCCCCACTTTCCACAATCCAAACAGCGCCCAGACCATTTGCTGGACTGGGCACCGCAGTTTACACATTCGTATAGCGTCTGTTTTATCATTTTATCTTCTACTCTCCAAGACCAGCACCAAATATGTTCTGATCCATGATATCCAGGTTAAGTGTAATACCATTGTTGAGCTCTGCACTAGTCCATAATACTTTTGCGCAGTCAATTTTTTCTCTAATGTTATTCAATGCATCGTTTACAACAAAACATTCTGTGTCATCGCTTGAGAATGAAATTCGTCGACTAGTGTCGTTTGGTCCTTTGCCGATGTAGTAATTGTTATCCCACCACTCACCCCCATTAATTTCAATTACGATGTAATAAAGTTTATTTGCAACAGGGTCTGTGATTCTACGCAATACATAGGTTGTGTCATACGGACTTGTATTTAGTTGTGCCATGACCGAGTCCTCCATATTATTGTCTAGTTCGTATAAACTTATGTAATCCACTCCACGATTGGTTGGTTTGATTATTTGTCCCGAGATCATTCCTAAGACACAGCGTGGACCACTTTTCGTTTGAGAACAAACATTTCTAGTTGGACATCCGGCTTTCCCAAAACATGGTGTCCCCCCAGCTTTTTTTCGTGTACCGTCCCGAAGCTCACTTACCTCATAGGCAGCACCACATTTTGTTTGATTCGCACTGATCCATTCCACTTGAGGATTACGAGTTGCCACATAGGACTCTTCTCTGCCGTCGATCCAGTGGAATTCCAGTTTGTCGGCGACGCCTTTTTTTGTTTGTTTGAGTTTTTCATTATCTGCGAGCCGCTCATCACAGAAGTATCCTAGTGCCATTGGTTTAATCTGCTGCAACGTGAGCGGTTTTAGGGTTGTGAGTTCTGGGTTCACGATGCTCAAGATGAGATATGCGCCGAAGAGGATGACGAGGCCGGCGATGGCGTTCCAAATATATTCTTGCGCCTTGCCAATACGTTCGCTTCCGCCGCCAGCGGTCATCCACATAAACCCGCCCCACACAAGCATGACCGTTGCGAGCACAACCGAAGCCATGAGGAGAAAATTGTAGATTTTAATAATGTATTCGGCGAGCGTCCGCGATGTGATATCAATATCTCCCGCAGCATTTTTGGTGAGGCCAGGGATCGGCACCTGCAGACGTGTCGGAATTGTTCCAAGATCACCTTGTTTCGAATTCTCGTGTTGGTTTGCGTGTGTGATTGACGGGGCAATAACAACGAAGAGCATGCAGAGCATGAGAACACGGATGACTCGATTGCTGATGGTGCGTGCGTGGGAGGACATAGGTATGGAAAAGATTATTGTTCGAGCCCTGTCGAGAACTGCACATTGGACTGACTTCTCGACTCCGCCGGGCTCCGCTCGAAGAAGAAATTATTTTTTATTCTTTGCTGTGCTAATAATATTTTGCAGTGTCTCGAGAGATACTTCTCCATCGACGCGTTTGTTGTTGATAAAGACTGTCGGCGTTCCGGTGAGACCAAGCGCATCGACTTCTTCGCGAATTGCCCCGAATTGTGTGCGGTGATCTTCGCGTTCTTGGCAGGCGGTAAAGCGGGGAAGATTCAACCCAAGCGTTGTTGCGTATGTGCGGAGTTGCACTGAAGAAAAGTTTGGTTGCCGTTCGTAGAGGAGTCGTCGGTAGTCTGCAAATCGATTTTGTTCATGGGCGCAGCGGCCAGCCACATGTGCGTCGATGGAACCTTGTTGTGTGAGGCGTGGGACGTCTTTCCAGACAAGACGGACGGCTTCTTTTTCTCGCGCGAGTAATGTATCGAGTATTGTACTCATTGATGTACAGTGTGCGCATCCAAAGTCCATGTACGCGACGATCGTGACTGGAGCCGTCCGGCTCCCCATGATCGTATCACGAGCGGGATCAATGCGTGGAGTACTCATCGATGGTGGTACGGTTGCCGATCGTGTGCTTCCTGTTTCCTTTTTAGGGATTTTCAATACATAGCCAAGAAAAATCAAGAGAAGGAAAATGCCGAGGCCACAGAGGAGGATCAGGATAAGAATGAATTGCCAGGTTTTCATGGACGTAATTGCATCCGTTCTAAGATCCCTGTTCGTTTGTTCGTGAAGAAAAGATACTTCCCATCATCGGAGAGCACTAAGTGATCGGCAGTTGTATTCGATGCCGGAGTTGCAAGGATCGTCTTTGTTCCTGTTTGGAGATCAACGCGGACGAATTGGTCAGGGATCGCATCGGCAACTTTCGGGAAGAGCCCAGCGCCATCGGGAAGTTCCGTGGGAACTGCACAGATGAGTACAGTTGTGTTTTGAAAGACGCACTTTTCTGGCCATGTCTCAAGCCCAAGGTCAATATTTGTGTCTCCGATTGCATCGCCCTCTGCACTCGCAATGGAAAGTTGCGGGCGTGAACCGCCGCCGATCGGATACGTACTGTAGAGAAGGTGCGATCCATCGGGCGACCACTGCGATCGAAAACCACGCCCTTCAATTGGGAGCGACAAGAAATTTTCTTGGTGCCGACCAATGAAATAGACTTCTTGGTCGTTTCCTGTTTGTGATTCAGGGAATGTCGCGACCACTTGATTATTTGGCGACCATGCGACGTTCACCTTATTATCTTTAAACCCAAGGTGTTCGATACGCTCTGCTCCGGATCCATCAGGGTTTGCGATGGCGAGCCAGCGATCTTCATCACGTCTTCCTAAACTCTTAAACGCGATTGACCCCCCTTCTGGGGAGAAAGAAAAATTTTGCCATTCGCGTGGAAGGGTTACCTGTGTGTCTGTCGCAAAATTATAAAGGATATTTGCTCCATCGGGGAATTCGAGAATGCCCTTTGTGGCGCCTTTTGCCCATGCGACGTTCTCAACGTCGCGGAAGATGCGTGATGAAAGTGGAGTCACTGTTCCATCGGGCGTGATCCGATAGAAGAGCCCTTCTTTTGGGTTGTAGACAACCGGAGTTTTTCCGTCTCCCGCGAGCGTAAATTGAGTGACAGGATCGCTCGTGAGGTGATCAACAGTAGTCAGCCCTCCATCGGCAATTTGGGATGGCTGCGATGGCTGCCCTGGTTCTTCTGGCTCTGGTGGAACTCCTGGCGGCAATGGCTGGCGCGGTCCACCCGGTCTTCGCTCTGGTAATCCAGGGCCACCGATCAGTGGAGGTTGTGCAGGTGGGGGCACGCCTTGTTGTGGTTGGAGGAGCCACCAAATGAACCAGATGATGAGAAGAACACCAAGGATCACTCCAATGACGAGTGCAATTTTTTTCCATGTAATTTCTACGGAACCAATCCACATAATAATCTACGATCCCGTCACTAAATCCCAAATAGTTATGAATGGCTCAAATCCCATTTGTTTGAATGTGTCCCATGGGTGAATGACTGCAGACACGAGGACAGTCATCAGAGCGAATTGTTGTAGTATGCTAATGAGGATTGAGAGATCGATCGCAATAAGTATGAGTAATTCGAGCCAGCCAACCGCTCTGGTAATTCCCGATGGTTCTGGAGGAGCCTTTCCTTCTAATTCAGGAGTTCTCGTAAATGTCCATTCTTCCCCGAACGCACAGAAATATGTTTTTTTAAAAATACGACCAATCCCATGAAAATTTGCATAAACAATTGTCCATATAATCCCTACCCCGGTGAGCGCTGCGCGAATTGAATTTTGTAAAGCGATCGCCCCTGGATATTGAAGGAGGCGCTCTTGCGCGGTTGGTTCTTGCTTTTCTTGTTCCTCTGCAGCCACTGGTCCGCCCTCACTTATTGCAACGGCAGCACGCGCCTTATTGACACTTTCATAAAATTCCTGCGTCGCTATTTCTTTTTCCGCCGCTTTTACTTTTTCACTCTCTTCGCGTACTGCGAACCCCGCCTGCCGCACTGCGTCTGCGGCAGATCGGGTAGCTAATTGCGCTTGGTTCCACGATGCACCAAGCAGTGCTGCCCGTTTTGCTTCGATTTCCGCGGTTGCAGGAGCCATAGTGTGGTTACTTCAGTGGATTTATGGTATCATAAATAACAGTAAATATCAAAACGAAAGGACGTAAGAACCGAAGAACTGAAGACCTGTTCTTTTGTTCACCCGTTCTTCCGTCTCTTCGTGTCCTCGTACCTCGGTGTCGATATTGGTTCACAGGGTGTCAAAGTGATTCAACTCGAGAATGATCGCGGGCATGGGCGCCTCGTGACGTATGGATATGAAGTGGTCCCAACGCCCCGCGTGCTTTCAGACGTGACGAAGCGTGAAGAACAAGAGATCATTGCGGCGCTTCGTTCGGTGCTCGCGCGTTCACGGACGACGACAACAAAGGCGATTGGAGCCCTGCCAACATTTTCCGTTTTTTCATCACTCCTCACATTACCAAAGTTATCCGAAAAAGAACTTGCGGAAACGATTCGGTGGGAGGCAAAAAAAGTCATTCCTCTCCCGATTGAAGAAATGATCCTTGATTCGAAAGTGATTAAAACATGGAAATCATCGGAAACAGTTTCAGCTCCCGGCACATTGCCGAGCGGCGCGGGAGTGATCGAACAGAAGAAAGAAGAGACACTCCATGTGTTTCTCACTGCGGCGCCAAAAAAATTGGTCGAGCGTACGATGAATATCTTTCGCGGCGTCGGGCTTGAACTGTTGAGTCTCGAGACAGAGATTTTTGCCCTGGGCAGGTCACTCTTATGGAATGATGTTGCGCCCGTCATGGTTGTTGACATTGGGGCGTCGACGACAACGATGGCGGTTGTCATCGACCAAATTCCCGTCCTCTCTCGGTCCATTGAGTTCGGCGGAGCGAAGTTGACAACATCAATTGCAACACAGCTCCATATCTCCATCCATGAGGCTGAAATTGTGAAGCAGGATCTTCTTTCTGGGAAGACGGTCTCCACAGACGCGCTCACGCTCCACTGTGCTCCACTCGTGAATGAATTGATCTATCTCGTTGAACAATATAAGCGCTCCGATCTTACTGGTTTCGGAGAAACGAGAAAGATAGAAAAGATTGTCCTTACCGGGGGCGGCGCACAATTTTCTGGACTTGCAACATTGCTTACCGCAAAACTTAATATCAACGCACTCGTTCAAGATCCATGGGCACGCGTTGCATATCCAGTCGAATTAAAACCGGTACTCGATACACTTGCGGGATCATTTGCAATACCCATTGGATTGGCACTACGAGAGATAGAAGTGAAATTATAATGCGAATACCACAAATCATTTGCGAATGCCGCGAATTCGGAGCATTCGGATGTATTCGTAGATTCGCATCGTGTTCTGTCCGATATTAATCTTCTCCCTGACGAATTTCGGAGGAAAGAAGCAGAGGATCGACAGGCGACACCAAAACCGGTGCCCCCACCTTTTACGTGGCGAGAACCAACATTATCGAAAGGGGTAACACACGAACAACCATCATTCCGTACCGCACCTCGCGCGGCGCCAGCACCACAACTTCCACCCAAACCAGCACAAAAGTCTCCGCCGCGTGCGCAGCAAACTCCTTCACGATCACTATGGGCGACGTTTCTCCAATGGTTTTCTTCTCTAAGGAAGGGGAATGTGGAGGCGTCGCGTGGAGCAACCACCGTTGTCTCGGCATCTCCCGCTGCGCCTCCAGGGCTCGATGTGAATCTGATGACACGTCGAGAAAATGGAGGCAGCGTGCGTGCACCATCGCTGTTTCATATCGCAACCACAAGTGCGATTGTGCTTGGTACAACCATGACGCTTCTCATTGGTGGATGGCTCATGATCCGCAAAACTGCTGATGAGCGCGCAACCCGTGCGGAAGAGATCGACCGCACCGTTGCGACCCTGCGAGGGGAACATGCACAAGTACAGCAATCGATGGCTGCAATGACAAACCTTGGTCATCGTCTTCGACAAGCCAAGCAACTGCTCAATGGACACCCATACACAGGAACATTTATTGAATTTCTTGAACGAGAAACATACGGGAAGATTCAGCTCACGAATATTGCAATACGTCCTGAAGAAAATCGAGTTTCCGTTGAAGTGGTTGCCCTCGATATACCCGCGGTGGTGGGGCAATTGCTCCATTGGGTGAGCATGCGTGCGATTGTCGCATCGGTCGGTGTCACATCAATCGCACGTCAAGAGCGCCCAGAATTTACATCGCCAATGTATAGTTTTGACGTGACACTCGATTTTGTACCAGCAGTGTTCCATCGGCCACTTCCGTCACAATAAAACGTATGACCGTATCAGCGACCATTGTACAGATACTGCAACGATATTGGATATGGGTGCTTCTCATTTTTGAATTCGTGCTCATTGGGCTCGGTGCACTGTTCTTTGTGTTCCCAGAGTATGAACGTCTTCGCCAATATACACGTTCGCAACTCGCCACTCGTGAAGCGGATATTCGTACGGTCACTGCGCAAATTGCGCAGCTGAAGGTTGCGCTCGCTGGGTATACATCGCTCCCCCCTGCACGTGTGGCGCTCGTCGAATCATTGCTCCCAAAAGAAACTGCATTCTCGCCACTCCTCTTTCTTGTTGCGCGAGTCGCAGAACGCGCTGGCTTTTCTTTAGATTCTTTTTCAATACAGGAAGTGCCGCCAGTGAAAGGAGGGGATCGTGCAGATCAACGATCAGCGCTTGTGCAGGTGAGTCTTGTTGGGAAGGGATATGTGCAATGGAAACAGTTTTTGCTCATCATGGAGCAGCAATTACCGCTTCTTGATCTTGTGGCCGCAGGCTTCCGCCCACAGAATACACGTCAGCAATTTACCTTTCGCACATATAGTCTCCCATAGATAAAAAGATTGTCATCCCGAGCCCGGCCCGCTTCGCCGGAGCTTCAGCGAGGCGAGTCGAGGGATCTCTCCACTCCGCAGGCTTCCGCCTCCGTCAAGACTTTGGCGGACAGGTCGGTCGAGATGACATCGCGTATGCTCATTCAACGTGAACTTCCATGGCTTCAGATCATTGTTCGCCTCGCGGGCATTGCAGCGATTATTGTTGCCGCGATTGCCGTGTGGTATTTCAATCCATTTCGTCCGTCGGTTGATACAGGAGCTCCGGAATTCCGGACGGTCACCCTGCCTCCGTCGCTCGCAGTACCTACGGATACACTCGAGGATCCGCGTCTTCAAAACTTTGAGTCGCCGTTGACCCCACCAATCCCACTCAATTTTGGGAGACCTGATCCATTTGCTTCGATTATCCCCCCACCATTGCCGGATCTTAGCAATCCGGAAACGAAGAAACCGGGAAATTAATACTCCGAGGTATTTATGTCATCGTTTCTCGACAATATTGTAAACGAACTCCACGTTGCAGACACGAAACGAACAGCGCTCGTGGACGAGTATAAAAAATTGGGTGGAGATCCACTCGCTTTTTTGCGCTCAAAAAAAATTGCATCCGAAGAAGATATTGCACGAGCGCTTGGGACAATTTTTTCACTCCCGTTTGCTGATGTTGCTAGCGAAACAATTGTGCCAGGAGTAATCGCACTCATGCCCGAGGACGTTGCTCGGAATTATCAGATGGTGGCGTATGCGAAGAGTGGGGAGACTGTGTCCATCGGCCTCCTTGATCCACGGAACGGAAAAGCACAAGAAGCCGCACTCTTCCTCGCAAAAGCACGTGGGCTTAAAGTGAAATTTTTTATCACCACACAAAGCGCATTGGACCGCGCATGGAAGCAATATCAAATCCTCCCCCAAGCTGCAGAAGAGGTGCTCGACGTTGCGAAAGAGAAGTTTGCTGTAGAGACAGAAGCGATTGCTGAAGAGAATGCGCCATTTGAAGAGGTGGTGAAGAATGCACCGGTATCGCAGATGGTAACACTCATCGTCCGGCACGCGGTGGATGCGGGCGCGTCTGACATCCATATTGAACCGTCGGGGGATCATACGAAGGTGCGCTATCGCGTCGATGGTGTGCTGCGAAGCGTTTTGACACTTCCGGTGTATCTCCACCAGGCAATTATCTCACGCGTGAAGGTGCTTGCGAATTTGAAACTTGATGAAACGCGGCTCCCACAAGATGGTCGCATGAAAATGGAGATTGGTGGGCGCGCGATTGATTTTCGCGTTTCCATTTTCCCGCTCATCGACTACGAAAAAGTGGTGCTTCGTATTCTCGAAAGCGCAACAAAGACGCCAACCCTTGAAGAGCTCGGATTTATCCGTCGCTCGCTCGACATGATTCGGCGGAACATCGTGAAACCAAATGGTCTCTTCCTCATCACTGGTCCGACCGGTTCTGGAAAGACGACCACACTCTACGTGGTGCTCTCGATGCTCAACCGTGATGGCGTCAACATCGTCACACTCGAAGATCCAATTGAATATTTTATTCCTGGCATTAATCAAGCGCAGATTCGCCCGGACATTAATTTTACATTCGCGAATGGTCTTCGGTCGATCTTGCGTCAGGATCCGAATATCATCATGGTCGGGGAGATCCGTGATGAAGAAACCGCAGAGCTCGCCGTCCACGCGGGGCTCACCGGGCACCTCGTGTTTTCCACGCTCCACACGCGCGACGCACTTGGCGCAATGCCGCGCCTTCTTGATATGCACGTCCAACCGTTTCTCATGGGCTCCACAGTAACGCTCATCATGGGGCAGCGACTTGTTCGGAAAGTATGTGAGGCATGCCGCATGCCGGCATCGCTCCCCCCGGAACTCGAGAAGGAGATCGAAGGAGAACTCGCGCCAGTTCCAGAAGAAATTTTTCAGAATCTTGTTCCAAAAAAAGTATCTCCGTACCAATTTTATCAAGGGAAGGGGTGCACGAAATGTGCAGGGACTGGGTATGCGGGCAGAACCACAATTGCGGAAATGATCGAAATGACGGATGGGTTACGTGCTGCGCTTGCTGCGGGGCTCCCGCCGCGTGATGTGGAAGCAGAGCTTGCGCACCAACATTTTATTACGATAAAACAAGAGGGGCTCTTGAAGGCGCTCGCCGGGATTACCTCCGTTGCCGAAGTGATGCGAGCAACACGAGAATAACACATGACACCTGACCATTGACATCTGACCGATTGGTTCTATGTCAAATGTCAAATGTCAAATGTTCGATGTCTTTATTTACTTACCACGCTCAAGATGCGAAAGGGAGTGAGCAGCGCGGAACAATGGAAGCGCAAAATGAAGCGGCCATTGCATCCATACTCATGGAACGGGGATGGAAAGTTTTTTCTGTCGCCCCTGTTGTCAAGCGATTTCGTCTTGATACACAGATTGAGTTTTTAAGTCGTGTTCGCGCGAAAGAACTTGTTATTTTTTCGCGCCAACTTGCCGTTATGGTCACGGCAAGCGTGCCGATTGTGCAGTCGCTCCGTACGCTCATCGATCAGACAACAAACGTGACACTCCGCACTGCAATTTCTGCAATTGCGGATGATGTGGAGAGTGGTGCAAAACTCTCGCAGGCGCTTGGGCAGTACCCAAAGATTTTTTCAAATTTTTATATCAATATGGTGAGGTCTGGGGAAACGTCGGGGAAACTCGATGAAGTGCTTGAGTATCTCGCGACACAACAGGAGAAGGATTATGATTTTGTCACGAAAGTCCGTGGAGCAATGATGTATCCCGCGTTTATTCTTGGCGGGCTTGTCGTGGTTGCCTGGATTATGATGGTCTACGTCATCCCGAAGCTCACGAACATTCTTACCGAGGCACACACCGCACTTCCACTCTCCACCCGTATTCTTGTAGGGACAAGTAATTTTTTTGTGCAGTATTGGTGGTTCATCATTTTTTTAGTGATCGCTACGATCGTTGGTGTGCGTATCGCCATTCGATTTCCGCGGGGGGACTATGCCTGGGACTGGTTCAAACTTTCTGTGCCGATTTTCGGTTCGCTTCTCCAAGAAATTATTCTTGTTCGTTTTCTCCAAAGTCTTGCGACCCTCTTAAAAGGGGGGGTGCCACTGCCAAAGGCGCTTGAGATTGTTTCCGAGATTGTGAATAATCGGGTCTATGGAGCACTCTTCACCACCGCGATCGCCGAGGTACGCGATGGGCACTCGATGGCAAGCGTGTTCAGGGGCAAGCCGTTTATTCCGCCGATGGTGCCACAGATGTTTGTCGTTGGGGAGCACACGGGTGCGCTTGATTCGATCTTGGGAACGCTCGCACAATTTTACACACGCCAGGTTGACAACCGTGTGACAAACTTGGTATCATTAATAGAACCGCTCATCATTGTGCTCATGGGGGTCGGCGTGGGCATCATGGTGACTGCAGTCCTCTTACCGATTTACAATCTTGCCGGATCAATCTAAATATAAATTATTATTAAAAATACAAAACTATGTATGTAGGTCACTTTGGCCACGTGAAGGGCAATCGTAAAGGGTTTACCCTCATCGAATTGCTCGTCGTCATCGCGATTATTGCGTTGCTCTCGACGCTTGCCGTTGTTTCTCTTAATTCCGCACGCGCCCGCGCCCGCGACGTCAACCGTATTGCTTTCTTTACGAACTTAAAAACAGCGCTCGAGGTTGTCGCTGCATCAAAGAATCAGTATCCCATTGCGCCAGGAGTCAATCTTGGTGCTGGGGTAGCAGGATGTCTTGATACTGATGGGTTTAAAGCAACCGGATCATCATGTTCTGCGCAGGCGCCGATGCCACAAATACAGGGAGACCCAACGAATTCAGCACCATACGTGTACAAGTATTATGCTTTCCAGGATCCAACAACCACTTCAGCGTGTGATGCCAATACAAAATGTGCGCACTACATGATTACATTCTCGCTTGAAGGCGACGCAGGAAGCTACAAGAAAGGGTGGAATTGTTCAACAGAGAAATTTTCAGCCTCAAAGTCTGTCGCAACCACTTTCCCGGATACAGACACAACAGGGCCGACAGCACTTGCTGACTGTAACTAGGAAGCATTTCGAGTATATCGAGGAACCCCCTAGCACATGCCAGGGGGTTTTGGTTTGTCCTTAAGAATGCTACCATAGAGGAATATGGAGTATCTTATTTTAGTGATTATCTTCATTTTCGGACTTGGCGTTGGGAGCTTTTTGAATGTGGTTATTCTTCGGCTTCCCGAACAACGTTCAATCGCACGTGGACGATCACAATGCCCCGCCTGTGGCCGCATATTAGCATGGTACGAACTCATCCCACTTGCGAGTTTTTTTGCCCTCCGCGCCCGGTGCAAGAGTTGTAAAGCCCCCATCTCCTGGCAATACCCGATCGTTGAATTCGTGACAGG
This sequence comes from Candidatus Uhrbacteria bacterium, assembly GCA_016206165.1. GTDB lineage: Bacteria > Patescibacteriota > Patescibacteriia > JACQSD01 > JACQSD01 > JACQSD01. The sequence goes on along the minus strand of JACQSD010000021.1, from coordinate 2,457 downwards.
AGTGTTGTTCGTCGTGACGTGGTATGTCCATGCGTATTCAGGAATGACAAGTTCACAATTTCCAATTTCCAATTTCCAATTTCCAAATTTTTACTTTATTACTCAATTACTGAGTTACCTATTTTACATCTCTGTATTGCTCGTAATTTTTGTTCAAGACTTTCGCTGGGGCGTTATTCTCGATCGTGTCACGGTGCCTGCGATCGTTCTTACGCTCGTCTTCCAGCTATTACTTTCACCAACCATCGTACCACTGACAACACTTGGCCTTGGTATGCTCATTGGTGGAGGATTTTTTGCACTCCAATACGTGCTTTCGCGTGGGCGGTGGATTGGAGGGGGGGATATTCGTTTAGGCGCGCTCATGGGCGCGATGCTTGGGTGGCAACTCGTTATCGTAGCGCTCATGCTTGCGTATGTCGGGGGAGCGGTGATTGCATTACCATTACTTATATTTCGTATCAAGCACCTTGGTGACGCGCTCCCGTTTGGTATTTTTCTCGTCCCGGCAACCATCATCACACTTTTTTATGGAGAGGCAATCATGAGGTGGTATTTTAATCTGGTGTACATTGTATGAAACGAAAGAACGAAAGAACGAAAGAACGCAAGAACAGTTTTTTAGTTCTTCAGTTCTTCAGTTCTTCAGTCGGCAATGGTTTTACTCTCGCCGAACTTTTGATCGCCATGTCGATTTTTCTTGTCGTGACATTGATTACGATCATGAGTTTTCGGTCAGGAGAAAAAGTGGAGCAGCTTCGATTTGCGGTCGAGAATGTTGCACAGGAAGTACGTGCATTGCAAGTATTCGCACGCACTGGTCAACGGCAAGGGAGTAAAGTGCCGAAAGGAGGGTTTGGTATGCAGATGCTCCAATGTACGCAATCACCATGTACATTTATTCCTTTTGGTGATCAAAACATGGATGGAAGATATGCACCGAATGAGCAGTTGCCCGAATCGATTACATTTGCACCGCGCGTTATTTTAGAAAAATTAGAGACCAAAGATAGTGGCGGTATCGTCAGTCCGCGTTCTGGAGTTGTGCTCATCGCGCGCTCGCCGTATGGTGACTTCGCAGTACATGATCTCGCGGGCGTTGTGATTCCTGCAACAGAACTCACACTGACATTTCGTCAAACGGAACTCGATCACACACGGAGTTTGACGATCAACATTCCATCAGGTCAGATACGCAGAGAATGAGATACACGAATCGATATATGCCCAATGCCCAATGCCCAATGCCCAATGCCAGCTGTGGTCAAGGCCTTCTTGAAACAACCATCGCCATTGGTATGATTGTCGTTGGGGTTTTGAGTATTTTTGCCGTGGGGACTGGGCAGCTTCGTGCGATTCGCGTTTCCGAAGATCGCCTTGTTGCCGGCGATCTCGCACGCGAGGGGATTGAAATTGTCCGCTCACTACGTGACTCAAATTGGCTTACGGGAGCCACGTGGATGAGCGGTCTTGGTGATGCGAGCGCGCTCTCCGGCGGCATTCTTGTGTTCGCCGATGTTCCCGATGCACAAGGATCTCGGTGGTCACTGACCCCTGGCATTGCGTGGGATACGCCCGCTGCATTTTTCTATCACGATGGCACGCTTGCGCGGCAAAGCATATCGCCAAAGACCTCGTGGAGACCGATGCAATTCCAGCGCCTGGTGACCATTGAACCCGTGAACGATGCGCGCCGTGTGACGGTTGAGGTGCGCTGGGGGAAGCCCGCTAGTTTATTCCGCGTCACTGCAGAAACAATGCTATATAATTGGAAATAGATATGTTCACGAAAAAACGAAAGAACGCAAGAACGCAAGGACGCAAGAACTGTTCATTCGTTCTTCCGTTTTTCAGTTCTTCAGTTCCTCGTGGGTTCACCTTGATCGAGATTCTCGTATCACTCGGTATTTTTATTATCGCTATTGGTATTCTTGGGCAGATTTTTTCCGCGGTCATGCGGACGCAGCGCGTTATTTTGACGCAACAAAAATTAATCGAAGAGGCGCGCAATATTCTTGACACATTGGTTGACGAAGTGCGGCGAGGATCCATTGATTATCAGGCGTATGGGGCTGCATCACCGTCAACATCCGACATACTGCGACTCATTGGACGCGATGGTACGCTTATGGTAACAAGGAGCACGGACGCGACAGCCTGCGGATTCGGAGGAGATGTGAGTTGTATTCTTGTGCGGCGCGGCAACGGATCTGTTGGTGTCATGACAAGCCCGGCAGTCTATGTGACGAGCTTACAATTTTTGATTGATCCACCACGTGATCCATTTACGGTTGATCCGGGAACACTCTTGTATCCAACAAACATTCAACCGCGGGTCACCATTATCCTCACCATTGATAGTGGTGATCCTGTGTTCCGCGGATCAATGCCGCTCACCGTGCAAACATCGGTAACCACAAGGACATACCAACGATGAAAATTTTAAATTTTAAATTT
>JACQSD010000022.1 GCA_016206165.1 Candidatus Uhrbacteria bacterium | reverse complement strand
TCCTGATCATACCTATACCGTGTCTGCTTGGGGCTACATTAAAACTCCGCCGGCACCATTCCGAAATATTGGCATGCGTCTCACGCGGCAACAAGGAGGGGCGGATGTTGCATTCGCGAGTGCATTGCTTGATACAACAAAAACAAACCAATGGCAGGAACTACGATTTGGTGCGGTTCCTGGATCTGACGCAATTAATGCACCGAAACTTTTCCTTGTTGCCGATGCAGGCGCGGAGGTTTTTTGGGATGATATTTCGATCGCCGATGGCGCGGGGAGTGGGATGCGGCCGTATGGTGAAGGTGGACTCACGTACCTCCGCTGGACGGACGAAACAAAGCCAACACTCTCGTGCACAAAAGATGAGGTAGGGTGCACGCTCTATACTCCCGAGAATGGAGATCCGGCGAAGGCAGGGATCGTGCGGCAAAGTGATCTCTGTCCGAATCAATGCGTCGGATATGCCACATTCACCGAACAAGCTCCACAAAATAAATTTGATGTTTCTCGTGATGTCTCGCTCATCCCATCAACAGCAAAATCATGTCAAACAGAAGACGTGGGATGCGATGAGTTTACGAATTTAGATGAAGTGGCAAAGGGCGGCGAAGGGCTCACGTACTTTACGGAAATTCGACAGTGCCAAAAACCAGCGCCAGTGTCCACCGACTGCGCCCCATTCTATACATATGAAGGAAGCGCATCGAGCGGTGCACAGCTGCAATCATATGTTTTGAAAGCTTCGGGTACTCTGGACCCGGCAACGACAGATGGGAGCACCACCTGTAATCGTAGCGATGCGAATTGTCGTGACTTTATTAATGCACAAGGGAAGCATTCATTCCGTGACATGCGAACCACAGTGACGTGTTCGAATGATTGTATTCCATTCCGAAAAACGCGTTCAACAGCAACGCAGTGTCAGGCAACGGGAGGTGAATGGAATGGAAACGCGTGTACCTACGACGTTATCAAATCAGAAGGGAAGCAATGTCGTCGCGAAGTCAATGGATGTCGCTCGTATGTCGGGAATACCGGGCACGTGTTGAAGACTGTCGCACGCACGGATTTTGAACGCGGGAAACCAGCAGAATGGCAATCGCAGAAAGCCGTTTCTCCTGAAGCGGTTCGTCCTGGTGGGCATTCGTTGCCGTTGGAGCCGCAAGAGATCGCAACGTGGACGCTTCCCAATGATACGATGAAGACCGGAGCGCGATATACCATTTACTTTCTTGCAAAACAAGAAACTGCGTTTCCAAATAACGCCATCACATTCACGGTGCATGTGAAGAATTCTGGAGCGACAACACAAACCTTTACCCAAAATATCTCTGCTGCGGGCTGGCACGATTATACGGTTGGGCCAATTGTTGCATCGCAACAATCAGGATGGACGCTTGAGCTCCAGAGTTCTGCAGCACTTTTTATAGATGATGTGCTTATCCGGCGCACGAACGATCAGTATACACTTATTCAGGATTCATGGAACACACCGACCACGTGTACACCAGCGACCATTGGATGCCAGGCGTATCGCACAGGGAGCAATGATCGTTTGAGTTTCAGCAGGCTTACGAATAGTTGTGCGTTTGAAAAAGTGGGGTGTTCTGCCTTCATTGATACACAGAATTCAACGAGTCCATTCAGCGAAACATGGAACGCGGGCGATAAAGCAGAGGCGAAGACAGGAGCAGACGTCATAACGTATCTCATCAATCGTCCTGACTATGCATGTCGGCAAGAAGAACGTGGATGTACTGCACTCGAGACTTTTGCGCCAGGGAAAAATGGCAAACTTGAATCAAAAACGACGTTCCTCCGCGATGATCCAGATCTCTACCCATCAATACTCTGTGCATCGAAGTCCGAAGGATGTTCGACCTATGTCGGTGACGGTGGACCACACTACTTTAAGGATCCGAAAAATCAGTTCTGTGAATACCGTGGGATTCCTGGATCGAAGAGTTTTGATTGGTTCAAGAAAGGAGTGATAAATCTTCAACCTGATTGTCCTCGTGTCGGATGGGCAAAGCAATGCCCGAGCAACCAAAGCCGCTGCACGAAATTCGTTGATCCGCTTGATGTGACAACCCTCCACCCGAATGGATATGATTATTTTGCGCTGAAGAACGACAGCCTTGATACGAGTAGTTGTGGCACGAATGTGAACCGCAAAGCGGGATGTGTGCTCTTGCAGGATACATCGAGCACGAGTACCACATACTCTGCCGCGCATACCATCGAGGGAAGTGGCTCCCCAATGTCGACGTGTGTGAATGCGAATGCAAGCCGTGTCACCGCACTGAATATAGTGACGCGGCCGAATGAGCAGACGCTTGAATTTGGTGGCATGAAAAATGTTTCCGTCGTAGCGCCGATTGATGCAATCGCGATTGAAATGAAGCCGAAGTTTGTTGATTATGGGAGTTACATGGTTGAGTTTGAAGCAAAACCAAGGCGGTTGATTGGCCAAGTTGGCTCCGCGACAGTCCGTGTGGCACTCGAGACAGTGGCACCTGGGGCAACGTCTGCTCCAAGCCTGACGCCGGCTCCTCCTGCACCAAGCGTGAATCTTCTCTCGAATGGAGGATTTGAAGAAGGAGATGAGGGAAAATTGCCGACGGACTGGCGTGAAACCGTCGCGGATAGTTTTATAAAGTCGCGTCCATCTGCGCCGCGTGCACAATCGTCAACACCCGCAAACGATTTTATTGGTCGCGAAGAGGCAACAACGCAACAGGTGAAGGCGCGTACACGATTTACGAATGTCCTTTCACAACAAATGTATACGATGAGCGCGTGGGCGTATATACAGACTGCGCCAACTGGAAACGGTGGTGTTGAGGCACGCTTTGTTCAGGAGCAGGGCGGGAGAGCTATTATCGTCGCACAAGGGCAGGTTGACACGTCCAAAGTGAACGAATGGCAGGAAGTGCGTTTTACTGCGCGGACGAGCGCAGGGACAATCGATGAGGTGCGCGCTGAACTTATTGTTGACCCGGGAGGCGTTGTATTCTGGGATGACGTTTCCATCACGCTCCCCGTTCAAACGCCGATCGGCGGAACGACTTCCACCGTGCCTCCAGCGGCGCGGAGAGGCGGGGGGACAATTCCTGTAGGGACTGCATTGGTAAGTCCTGGTGGATGGAATCGTTATGTGGTGGGGCCAGTGAAGGTGAATCGTGCAGCGGACATGACAGGGAGGGTAGTCCTCGATATTCCATCTGATGTTGTGGCAATCGAACGCGTGGCGGTCACACTCGCGTGTGACGCGAATGTCATTATGAAAGTGACGCGTGATCGAACATGTGGCGAATGGCTCTACTGTAAATCGAGCGTCTATCAGGTCGACAGTGCGGGTGAGTATCGTGAGGTGTGTACCGAGCTCGGGCGGTGCAAAGAGGCAAATCCGGATAATCCGCAGGAATGCAAGACGCCTGTGCCAACAACATTCGGAGAAAAGGTATTCTCACGTGCGTTCTATCAGTATGATCCTGCAGCGGGACATGTCGGCTGGGCAGGGCTTGACTATACGGGGTACTCGATTCCCAATATCTATCCTGTGGAGACGTTGCGGCAAATCACACGGTCGCCGACGAAGCTGACGTTTGTGGAGAAGGGAGCGAATACGTGTAAAATTGATCGGGACTGTGGTGATCCGAAGAACGGAAATCTTTGTCTGAACAATATCTGTTATAAGAATAAAGGTATTGATGGGTCAGAGCAGGAAACTGCACGTAAAGAAAAGGAATGCCGCCTCTATCCTGATGCAGCAAGCCCGCTGCCATCGACTCTTGGGAATTGGACGGATACGGATATTCGCCCGTCACCGCCACCAGCATCTGCCGCAAAAATTTATGCTGACTGGGCGAAGGGCGGCGGCCCCGCCGGTAAAACTGATTATTATACTTTCCTTATTTCGAAGAAGGCTGGATTTACGTATGCCGAGGTGTGTCAGAAAGATTCAAATAATGATGGGAAGATCGATGACGCGGATCTCGCTGGATGCGACTGTAGTTACAAGAAGGTGCTCTATGCAAATGGAGAGAATCGTTATTACGCGGAAAAATCTGCCCCTCCACCGACATTGATGGAATACGAGGTTGATCCACCAGGCTCGAGCGACCCTCTGGATGCGTCATTAACGAAGTATAAGAAAAAAAGTGAGGATACGTACCTCGGGTGGCGTGGGTATTGTTTAGAGGGAGATGCAAATCCAAGGGTAGCGATGTATCAAGGAGCGGCAAATAAGCCCTGCTTCACCTGGTGGCCGGTGGATACATTACAAGGGGAAATTGGGCTCTTCACGAATTACCCAAAGGCAGGATTTGAGGTAGAAAAACCATATTATTGTCTTGCAGCAGCATGGCAGGAATATAGGAGTTCATATAATATTAAGACGTGTTCTGGGCTGAAAAGATGTTCAGGGCCGGATTCATGTGGTGGAAATTATACAAAAACGTACACTGATTCTGGGTGGGCCGGACTGACACGGTATAAACGATACCGCTGTGACCCGATCGGTGGCGAGAGATGGTATCCATATGATGGGACGTTTGACGGGAATGAGCTCTATACTGGACTGAAACAGGTATGTACGGATATTGCGCAGATTGGAGACACGACTGACAATAAGGCATGGACATCGCGTGTCTTTGATGTTCCTTCTGGAGCATTTACAATTCAACCACCACCATCAACAACGCCAGTGATTCAATATGCTGATCCCCAAAAACCATATGGAGCCATTCCGTTATTCGTTGGAGATCCGCGCACGGCAACGGAGTACGTCGAGATCCCGGCGGCACCGAGTGCGTTCAAAATATACTCTCCGTGTGATTATTCCGGGGTTTGGCAGACGTGCATTTCCAATTCATTCAAGAATGGGTATTTGAGTGGCCCTGGAGCAGACGGCGCCAAGGTGCTTGAACGACTTTTTGCAAAGTCGTATGGAGTTTTTGCGGCGTCCATTGAAGGAAAGACAGGAGGCGGGATTTGTACGGGCGTGTGTCTTGGCGGGCAAAACCCAGGAAGTACATGTACTCGATCTGAACAGTGTATTGTGGCGGCGAGCATACCGCCAATAACACCGGCAATAAACTATGACTGTCGCCCGGATATTTGTATGGGCGGGAAAAATGCAGGATTGTCGTGTGCGAAGATCACCACCAAAGTAACGGGAATTTGTGATGGCGGTACATGCGGACCAGACGGATATTGTGTCGGTGGTACGGAAGACAAGCAGGTATGTAGCAAGAAGGGAGAGTGTGCGGTGGATACACGACTGTACCCGCAGGGCATATGTGACCAAGGGACGAAGCGCTGTGTGGGTGGCGATCTTCATGATTTCCCTTGTGAACCAACGGATCCAGAGTCATGTTCAGTGAATCAAGACGCGGAGTGTACACAGAGTTCAGCCACTCCGGGGGGCGCCACAGCGGCATGTGCGCACCAAGGGAGTGTTGCGGGCGAATTGAGCGGGCGTGCGTGTGTTGCTGGCGATCCACAATTTGATTGCAACCCACTCGGGACATGTGGTATCGGTGATATTGTACAACCGAATGGCACAAGACAAAAAATCACTGCCCCGTATTGCAGTAATAAACCAATCAGTCAACCAGGTCAACCAAATCAATGCGCAACGCTTGGGGGAATTACCGACTGTGCGGCGACAGGAACAACATTGATATACAGCGAACTGCCATTGGCGAATCCAAAGAACTGGTGGGACATTACGAAAACCGAACCAGCGGCAACACCACCGGTTATTGCTGCAGTCATCACAAGGAATGGACAGCCCACGGAGGGCCCACGAAACCAGGTGACGATCAATGGAGAGAGTACAGGCGATCTCGTCGGGGAGAATGGAACATTGCATGCGTCGCTTCGTTTTTATGCATATAATGAGAACGGAAATCAGATGCCGTTAAAGAAAATTACAGTCAACTGGGGCGGCAACATCGTGGCGGCACCGATCGAAGGTCGCATACAAAATCACAAGAACATTTGTCGGAGAGAGAAAGCCCTTGTGTGTGCGGTTGATGCACGTTGCACGAGTGGAGACCGAACAAAGCCGTGTGCTCATGCGGACATTGTTGTTGATCAGATGAAGCTTACATCGACCGCATGTTTGCGCGACACGACAACGAATGTTATCCAGGAGGGGACGCCGTGCACTGCGTACAGAAGCGCTGGGATACCGGCGGGTACAGGCCTTTGTTATCGTATTGATGCAAAGCCAGCAGTGAACTTTGGTGATTCCGAGGACGCATGTGTTGATGATAAGGATCTCTATACTCCCGGATACTTTGTATTCAATTACGATTATACGACGCCGGGTACGTATACGGTTTCCGTGACTGTTGAAGATAATTGGGGACAGAAACAAACAGCGACGTATCCGGGCGTGATTACGGTGCCCCCGGTATCAAAACCATGACGATCCCTGCACTCCCCCAAAACTTTTATAGGAAGCACAAGAGCATGACGCTCCTTGGTTGTTTTATTGCTCTTGTTTTTAGCATCGGACTCTTTTTCCCAGAGCCGGTGTATGCGATGAACGCGCTTGGCACGATTGTCGCGCAACTCATCTCGTGGGTTGTGTCCATGATCATCTACGTTATTGGGCTCCTCATTTCCTCTGTTATCTCGCTCCTCATTACACTCGCATCATACAATGAATTTATCAATGCGCCTGCAGTGACGATTGGGTGGCTCGTGCTTCGTGATATTGCAAACATGATTGTTGTCGTGCTCCTCCTCGTCATTGCAGTATCCACAATCTTAAGCGTTGAGAACTATCAGTATAAACACCTCCTCCCACGGCTGCTCATTATGGCGGTCATGGTCAATTTCTCAAAGACCATTGTCGGATTTTTGATCGATGCCTCGCAAATTGTCATGCTCACATTTGTCGCCGCATTCCGTGAGGCAGGAGCTGGGAATTTCGTGGCAGCCTTAAACCTTGAGAAGATGCTTTCGATTAATCCGGATTACACGGGGAACGCGGGGTTCTTGGAAATTCTTGGCGGGCTTTTCCTTGCACTCATCCTCATGGTCATTGCACTCGTGGTGCTTGTGGTGATGACCGTCATCATCGGCTTTCGTATTGTCATGCTCTGGATTCTCACCGTTTTCTCGCCGCTCGTCTTTATTCTTTCTGCAGTTGAATCAGGGAAAGAGTATTATGCGAAATGGTGGAAACAGCTCACGAACTATCTCATTGTTGGGCCAGTGCTCGCCTTCTTTATTTGGTTAACGCTCGCCGCAACTGGAGGAACGCCAGGGAGTGATTCGCGTGCAGTGCAAACATTTACGCAAGGGAATGGCAGCGTGAGCTACTTTGCAACAAACGAGCAGCAAGGGTTCATTACCGCGGCCGGGCATTCGCAAAACATGATTGGGTTTTTGATCGCAATCAGCATGCTTATTGGCGGCCTCATGATCACGGAAGAGCTCGGTGTTGTCGGCTCTGGTCTTGCACGGGGTGCGCTCGAGGGGATGAAACATAGGGGGAAAGAGTTGTTAAAGGGAGCTGCACACCTCACTGGGAAGGCTGCGGGTGCTCCATTTAAACTCGCTGGTGGGTGGGTTGGGCGAAAATGGAACGAGAAGATGCCTGCATGGGCGAATCCCGCAGCAATGTATCACGCATATAAAGAACGGCGCGAGGAATTAACAGAAACCGCACATGGAAAGGCAGCGGCACGCGCGAAAGAGTTAGTCGAAACAGCGCTCACGAGCCGACTGAGCTGGCAGAAGTTGAAGAAAGGGCAGATTCCTATCTCCAAGGGGTATTCCATGCCGTATGAAAATACGTACGAGACGGGGCTTGAAGAAGAGCAAGTGCATAAATTTGCGAAACTTGATAAAGAAGAAAAGGGTGTCATTATGCGGCGCCTCTGGGATAAGAAGGGTGTGGAGGCGGAGCGCGCAAAACGTGGCCTTCTTATGGCGGCTGCTTCCGAGGGGCACCTCGATGATGTCTTGGGGATCGACTATTTTAGAAAGGAAGCAAAGTGGACTGATGATCAGGGTGTTGAACATACAGGATTTCAGCAGAAAGATGGCACATTCTATAATCGTGAGATCCTCCTCAATTTCTTGCGCGCGTCTGTTGGGAACGGGAATACAAAAGATGCCTCGAAGAGTATTCAAGGCATGCGTTCAATCGCGGAGATCGGAGTGACTGGGAGAAAGATTAAACATTATGAATATGATGGATTCACCCAAGTTGATGAAAAAACTGGGGAATGGAAATTCCGTGATCAAACTGCAGATGGGTCCATTAAAACCAATGGGAAGACACGAACGATGGAAGATGGTACAACAACACAGGGCTTGGACACAGGGAAAGCAAACGCATACACACGAAATGAGATGGACAAGAAAGGAAGTCGTGAAAATATTTCGAATCATCCGCATAATGTGGGGGCATTGCGTATGAATGCTTCTGGCCAGGCAGATTGGGCTGGCGCGGCGACTGAATTTGAAAATATGAACATGGCGCGCGACTTTCTTCCGGTGGCGAAGAATGATAGCCAGGAATTTCGTCGTTATCTCCAGGGGCGTATCGCCAATGTTTTTGGCATGTTTGATAGTATAGAACAGAAATTCGAGATTGAAGATGAGGGTACAGTGAAGCGCCTCAGGGCGATTATTGCGATGGATGCGCAAGCTGCTTCGAATGCATTGTATGAATTATTTGAAAAAGTGGGCGCAAAGGGGCTTCATGATAAAAGGAATAGGAGAGACTATACTAACTTTCATGATTTTGCATCGAAAAATGGATTTGCTCTTCCAGAGCCAGTAGATAATCTAGGAAAGGTGATAACAAAAGGCAGGGGTGGGGGTGGAACAACCGGTGGAGGCGGATCAGCTCCAGCTACACCGAGTGGCGGCGGTGGCGGACCGACTGGTGGAGGTGGTGGAACAACTGGTGGCGGCGGTGGCGGGGGAGGCGCTGCGCCAGCAGGCCCTGCACCGGCAGGAGGTGGTGGAGCCGCAGGAGGTGGGGGAGCAGCCGGTGGTGGAGGCGGCGGTGGAATTTCAGCAGCTGACATCCGTGATGCATTTGCGAGCTTAGATTTGAGTAAGATAACCCTGAACGTCAAATCCCCAAAGGTGACTGTTAATATGACTGAATTGACGGATCATATGAAGAGGGTCACTGAATTACTTGACGACATCAAGGGGAAGCTCAACAAATAATTCTTTATGCGTGATATTTCTGTACTCCAAAAAATTCTTTCGCACCCCGTCTATGCAGGCGAGGAGCGCGACGCATGGTTGAAAGCAGGGTCATCGCTTGATGACGCATCATTTGCATTGCTCATTGACACATTGCAAAAAAAGAATGAGCTCGCGGATCAAATACTTGCGATGAGCGCCCCTGCAACCGATGAGCCACGTGATCCGGCGCAACCAAGCATCACCATCGATGATCTCACTGCATTCACTCCACCGCAATTTTTCACTGAAGGAATGCCAAACGAATGTGGGCTCCTTCTTGATCAATTGATACTTTTTGCCGACATGGATGGAATGAAGCGTATGGCGGCCATGCTCCAGGAGCTCCTCAAGGATCAGCAAGTACAGAAGCCAGAATTTCGTGCGCAGCGAGAGCAGTACGAGAGCATATTGCTCCGTCTTGAGTGGCATCGGCTTTTTCTTCTCGACGACGAAGCAGTCGATGCGTTATTGCGTACATCACTGCTCCGATCATTACGAGCACACATGCTTGTGCGCGATGCGATTGATTGGCGGTTCCGATTTTACCTTGATCTCATGCAATTTGGGAAAGAGCGAAAGAAGATTGTTCAATCGATTCGGGAGAATAGGGAACTCATCGGCAGTACTCCATTGCAGGTTGCCGGGGAAGAGGCAAATACACAACCACCGACCGCGAAACAGTGGCTCAATGAATATGAACGTTCGTTTGAGCGTGGAAAAGTACGATCAAAGGTTGATCGCGTGACGTTTGTGAATACAAATATGAATACGCGGCGGTTGAATACGCAAGAACGCACGCTGCTTCTTGACCTCCTTGATCTTTATGATGGGATTGTATTTCCGCCTGAAGTCTATGAAGAGGTCACGCATGCGACGCCAGTGGCGAGAGAGATTCCAAAAACTGCTGCAACAATAACAATGAAGTCGTTCTTTGAGGAAACAAGCAAGGAACAACAAGAGCGTGATGCAGTGCACGCGAGCATGGACGAACAAAACAATCGTGCACAAAGAACCATGGGAGACGTGATCCGGTTGTTTTTGAAAACCCCACCAGGAACGGACGCAGAACGTATGCAGTTCCTGGTCGCGCTTCGTGGGGAAGCAAAAGGAGGAGGATTAGTGCACATTCTTGTGGGGCCAGAGACGCATGCACAAAAATTTTCCATGATACTGCGACATATTCTGACGAACGTTATATTGTTTGACGATGCCCACGCAGCGCGCTTCGCAGCGCACATTGGGATGTGGTTGAAATCCGCAGGTGTTCCTGGGTATCAACAGATGGTTTACTTTGATGCACAGAAGAAGCAGTTTTTTTGGAAGGAATAATTGCGTGAAGAAAAGAAAGCGGCGTCCACAAGAGATGAGTGGACGCCGTTTTTGTCGGAGAGGGAGGGGGAGCGCTTCACTCCTTAACCTCGATCTCCATCGCATGCGCGAATGCGACGAAAAGAGCGAGGAGAAGGCCACAGACGAACCCCCCCGTGAGCCCGAGCTGCGTCCAGAAGGTGGACGCCCCCTCGAGCGCTGCGAGGTGGGGGATCGAATTCGCGGAATGGATCCGCGACGGATCGTAGCAGAGCCAGTCGAGACATCCGATGATGGATGCCCCAATGAACCCGAACAACTTGCCGAGGAGCAGCCCGAGGCAAATGAAGCAGCCCCAGAACCTCCCCCACCGTACGACCTCCACCGAGTGTGGGTGGTGCGGTGCGGCGCCGTGAGTAGTTGGTGCGGCCATGATTCCCTCCGTAGTAGCGGTTTTTTTAGACCTTTCCGTATATGCAGCAACGTGTTAAAGTACCATACTTTAGTATCCGTGTCAATTCGTTTGTCAAGTTGACACCTCTTTTCGTTTCGAGTAGTATAGAAATGAAGGTAATCGGTACCATTCAAAATCGAAACACCTTACATCACCTGGAGATAATAAATACATCTCCAGGTGATGTAGACTGTATATGTAGACTGTATGCTCAACAAAAAAGAGATTATTTGGCGCGAAGTCTTGCATCGTTGTTTCCACGATGGCATTCTTATATCTACACAAAAGGAATTAGCGAAGAAACTCCACGTCTCCCTCTCCACAGTGCACAATGCACTGAAGTTTCCTCGTGCGTCCGGCGCGATCGTCGTCACTGGCAGGAATTTCCGTGTGCAGGATAAGGAGAAATTTTTATTGCTCTTCGCATCGCATCGGCGTTTTCAAAAGGACATGCTCTATACAACACACGTCGATGATGGCGTCCGTGCAGTTGAGGGACGAATGCCTGAAGCAGCCATTTTTGCTACCTATAGCGCATATCGGCAGCGCCATCGCCATGCCCCCGCTGATTATGATGTTGTCTATGTGTATGTTGATCGCACGCATCTCCCTGAACTGCAACGGCGTTTCCCGCCGCGGAAGGGGAGTGCAAATTTTTTTGTGCTTGCTGCTGATCCGCACCTTGCCGAGTACGGCGGGACAACGCCCGATGTGCAGACATTTGTGGACCTCTGGAACGTGCGAGAGTGGTATGCGAAAGATTTTTTGACTGCATTGAGAAAGAGATTACACCTCGTATGAAAAAACTCTTTACTTCCGAATCTGTCACCGAAGGCCATCCGGATAAGATCGCGGATCAGATTTCTGATGCCGTGGTGGATGCCGTGCTCGCAAAAGATCCGAATGGTCGGGTTGCCTGCGAAACGCTCGTCACCAACGGGATGTGCGTCGTCGCAGGAGAAATGACCACCACATGTTACGTCGATATTCCGAAGATCGCCCGCGAGGTCATCCGCGATATCGGCTACACTGATCCCGCATACGGATTTCATTGGGAGACGTGCGGGATTGCGGTTGCGATCCACGGGCAATCGCCAGATATTGCGCGCGGTATCACACGGTCAACGTATTCGGATGCAACCATGGGTGCCGGGGATCAAGGACTCGTGTTCGGGTATGCGTGTCGAGAGACGCCAGAGCTCATGCCCCTTCCGATTGTGTTGAGCCAGTGGCTCTGTGAACGTCTCGCGTATGTTCGTAAGAAGGGAATCATCAAGGGTCTTCGACCAGACGGGAAGTCGCAGGTGACGGTTGCATATGACAATGGGAAGCCCGTGCGCGTGCACACGGTGTTGCTTGCAGCCCAGCACAATCCAGAATGGAACACGGGTACACTTCGCGCGGCAATCGAGAAGTACGTTATCCGTCCCGTGCTTTTTGATCCGAAATTACGTGTTCGTGGGCTCACATGGCAGAAAGAAACACTGCGACGATGGAAGGACTTAAAAATTATCGTGAATGGAACAGGACGTTTTGTTATTGGCGGGCCAGAAGGAGACACTGGGCTCACAGGGCGAAAGATCATTGTGGATACATACGGCGGTATGGCCCGGCATGGAGGTGGCTGTATGTCCGGGAAAGATCCGACAAAGGTGGATCGATCTGGGAGTTATGCTGCGCGGTGGGTTGCAAAAACGATTGTTGCGGCGCGGCTTGCTCGAGCATGTGAAGTGCAAATCTCGTATGCAATCGGGATTCCAAAACCACTATCCGTGCGTGTGGATACGTTTGGTACGGGAAGAGCTTCAGATACAAGGATCGCATGGGCGATCCGGAAAGTTTTTGACCTCCGCCCGGGAATGATTATCCAGGCGCTTAAACTTCGACGGCCAATCTATCGCAAAGTCGCCGCCTATGGGCACTTTGGGAGGCCGGAGCTTCGATTACCGTGGGAATCGACAACTCGAGCAGCAGCTTTGCGGAAGATAGTAGGAGACGAGAGATGAGAGAATAGAGACAGAATCTCCTTTTTTGTGGTATGATGCGTTACTATGGTAGACCAAGGAGGACAAGCACAAATGATGGATCTCGATGAGCTTCTCGTGAAAGGGGAGGACGGGAAGTTTTATGTGTTGCGTGGGGATGTATTAGAACCTGCTGCTCCAGTAGCGTCTGGAAATGAGCCGGAACTTTCTGCATTTGCAACGCGTGCCGCAATTGTGCAGGCGCCACCATCTCCACAGACATTTATTGCGGAGATCGTGCAGTCGGTATCCGTGCGTATGAGCGATGATAGTACGCGATCTCGGCTTGAAAAGGCACTGACACTTTTTTTTAAAGATCTTCGGAATCGCTTAGAAACGAAGGATGTTCTTACGCGTGCCCCGAAGGTGGGAGGTGTAGGGCTTACTGCCGAGGGAGCAGATCAACTGTTACGGAGTGCAGAAGCGAAACGCGCGATATGGATGAAAACATTTGCGCCAGAGGTATCACCAGTATCGTCACCAGCAGTTGTTCTCCCGCCACCACCAAGACCACTCATCGAACAAGCACCAGTCAAGCAAGAAACAAGTAAGATTGAAACGCCGTCCACAGTGAAGTTGCCAGATGTGCAGGTAGCACCGCAGGAAGTAAAAAAAGTTGCTCCACCAAAAAATCTTCCGATCGTTGATGTGGGGGTTGCTCCTCCAATTGCAAACGTCGTGGTCGTGCCACCTCCGATCGAGAAACCGAAACTCGTTATTTCACAAGTACCGAAGGTTGCGACACCTGAACCGATCCGGCAAGCACCGCCGAAACCAGTGGCACCTCCAGTACAACCAATTCCTCCACTCACACCGAAGTCGTCTGGCCGGCCGCTCATCATGGATGTTACTCCACCGCCAACGCGGGCAGTCGGACCAGTTGATGAACTCCGATACGACATCCTCGCATTCCGTCGCCTCGGAGCACCCATCGAAGCAACACAGAAAATTCTTGAAAAGATCAAATCACTTTTCCGATCATCATGGCGCGAAGGGATGGATGGTGTTCTTGCATGGAAGCATTCGCAGGTCAGCGAGCTCGTGCAAGAGGCAAGCCGCCAATCACTCACACGCAATGTTTCCATCACCGAAAGCATTCAAGAAGCGTTGCATCAAGGGCGGCCGATGGTGAACGAAGAAGAATGGAAAGCGTGTATCCAACTCCTCGCACGCATCGATGTGTTTGTACAAGGAGGAAAGTAACGTATGCAGCAATTTACAGTACCTCAATTTATTGAGAATGAAGATCGGATTATTGGGTCTATTACTGTGCGTCAGTTTTTACTCATGCTCGCTGGCGGATTTCTTCTTGTTTTCTTTTATAGTATCTTGAACATGGGGGCATTTATTGTCGCTGCAATTATTGATGCGGGGATTACGGCGGTGGTTGCGTTTTACGAGCCGAATGGGCGCCCATTTCATTATTTTATCCTCAGTTTTTTACAAACACTACAACGTCCATCACTTCGTATTTGGAATAAAGAGCAAACCATCGCTGACATCAAGGCAATTCATAAGGCGCTTGAAAATGCACCGCTTCCGAAACCAGAATTCGTGAAGAAGGAACCCCTCGGAGCATCACATCTCGCCTCTCTTGCACTCATGGTGGATACTGGGGGAGTGTATGAGGAACAATCGTAATACATAGCATGGAACACATAACATGTAACAACTGCTACATGCTCTATGCTCCATGCCCTATGCCGTAGATGCAATCGAAAAAGTTAGCCGGAACAAAACCACCATCAACGCAAAGATTCCTTGACATCGCGGAGATCCGCGATGGAGTTGTCATTTTAAAGGATGGGACAATTCGTACGGTGTTGCTTGTCTCTTCTGTTAATTTTGCATTGAAATCAGAAGATGAACAGAACGCACTCATTGGTGCGTACTCGAATTTTTTAAATTCATTTGAGTTTCCACTGCAAATTGTCATTCAATCACGGAAATTGAATATAGAAGAATATCTTGAACGTTTAAAGAAAGTTGAACGTGAACAAACAAACGAACTCCTCGCAATGCAGACGGCAGAGTATCGGCAGTATGTGAGCGAGCTCATCTCGATGGGTGATATTATGTCGAAACGTTTCTATATTGTGGTTCCGTATTACCCAGGGTTTGAAAGCATGCGTGGATTTTTTTCACGTCTCAAGAGCATTTTTACTGCGGGGTCAGTCGTCCGATTAAAGGAAGAGCGCTTCCTCGATCGAAAGCAGCAACTCATGCAGCGCGTTGAACTCATTCTTGCGGGACTTGGGAGCATGGGGTTGAATGCGGTGGTTCTTGAT
The DNA here is from genome assembly GCA_016206165.1 of Candidatus Uhrbacteria bacterium. Taxonomy (GTDB): domain Bacteria; phylum Patescibacteriota; class Patescibacteriia; order JACQSD01; family JACQSD01; genus JACQSD01. The sequence continues at coordinate 4,664 of JACQSD010000022.1, read as the reverse complement.
ACACAAAGTTTAATCGAACTTTATTACACAGCATATAATCCGGACACTGCAGATGCACAAAAAATGGCAGACGTTGGAAAGTTACAGGTTGAAGCGTGGTATTAACCAAAAACGCTTAAGATTTAGAGTTTAGAGTTTCGAATTTAAATTTGTTATGGCATTTGATCCTCAACAACAAGAAGAGAAGACCGGCGTTGCACAGCCGACAAAAGAAGAACGCACACTGCACGCAAAAGAAGAGCGTGAAGCGCTCGAGGCTGAACGTATTTATCGGCGCGGTATTACAACCCTCCGCGATCTTATTGCGCCTGCTGCCATGAAGGTGGAGGCGGATCACCTGCGCCTCGGCACAAAATATCTTCGCACACTCTTTGTCACAAACTATCCGCGATACATCGAGGTTGGGTGGTTCTCGCCGATCATTAATTTTCCCGCAACGCTTGATATCGCGATGTTCTTCTATCCACTTCCTGCGGAATTGGTCTTAAAGCAGCTGAAAAAGAAGGTAGGAACACTGCAGGCACAAATTAACGCCGATACTGAATCTGGAAAGCCACGCGATCCAAAAACAGAAACAGCGCTTCGTGATGTTGAAAAATTGCGCGATGATCTCACCCAAGGCACGGAGAAGTTTTTCCAATTTTCCCTCTACGTGACGATTTATTCAAAGACAAAAGAGGAGCTTGATACATTGAGTGAAAAACTTGATCTCATTTTTGGTGCGCGTCTCGTCTTTGCACGGAAGGTGCTCTATCAGGCAGAGCAGGGGTTCAATTCGACAATACCCATTGGCAACGACGAACTCATGGTGAGTTTTAACATGAATTCATCACCGTGCGCTTCTTCATTTCCGTTTATTTCATCTGACCTCACATCAGACAATGGTATTCTTTATGGTATCAACCGGCACAACAACTCACTCATTCTCTTTGATCGTTTTTCACTCCAGAACGCGAACATGGTCGTCTTTGCAACATCAGGCGCGGGGAAAAGTTATGCGATTAAGCTCGAGGTACTCCGGAGCCTTATGCTTGGCGTTGACGTCATCATCATTGATCCTGAAATGGAATACAAACATCTTTCCGATGCGGTCGGTGGGACATATGTGAACATTTCGCTTGCATCTGATTCAAAGATTAATCCGTTTGATCTTCCGCGCGCCGTTGGAGCAGAAGTGGATACCGAGGATATCATTCGGAGTGCGGTGATTACATTGAAAGGGCTCGTTCGGCTTATGCTTGGGGATTTGAGTCACACGGAAGACGCACTTGTTGATCGTGCATTGCTTGAAACATACGCAAAAAAGGATATCGTCCCTGGAGTTGATCTTTCCCGCGTTGAGCCCCCGGTTATGCAGGATTTTCAGAGTGTACTTCAAGGGATGGTTGGTGGAGAGGGGCTTGCCGAACGCTTGAAAAAATATACAGAAGGAACATTTGCCGGACTCTTGAATAGTCCAACGAATGTCGATATGAAGAATCAGCTCGTTGTTTTTTCTGTACGTGATCTTGAAGATGAGCTTCGCCCCATTGCGATTTATAACATTGTGAACTATATTTGGAATGTCGTGCGGTCGCAATTGAAGAAGCGGCTCCTTGTCATTGATGAGGCATGGTGGCTTATGCAATACGATGATTCTGCGAAGTTTGTGTTCGCACTTGCAAAACGGTGTCGCAAGTATTACCTCGGGCTGACGACGATTACCCAAGATGTGAATGACTTCTTGCGATCGACATACGGCCAGGCGATTCTTTCAAACTCTGCATTGCAATTACTCCTCAAGCAAGCGCCATCGTCGATGGAGCTCATTCAAAAGACATTCAATTTGACGCAAGGTGAGAAATATCTCCTTCTTGAGTCAGGGGTGGGGGAAGGCATCTTCTTTGCAGGGAATCGGCATGCAGCGATTAAGGTAGTTGCGTCCTATACCGAAGATCAAATTATTACGTCTGATCCACAACAACTCCTCGAGATTCAAGATGCGAAGAAACAGTTTTCAGAAACAGCAGAAGGAAAATAAATTTGTAATTTGAGATTTGAAATTTTCATTTATGAGCCGACTCCTTTTTGTCATCAGTGCCATTGTCCTCGTCGTTGTGGGGCTGGTGAGTGTTGGATTACTTTTATGGAAGCGGAGTGGTAGCGAAGTGATGCCACTCAATACCAATGTTTCCTCAAACGTTGGAGTGAATAGCGACACGAATACATCAATACAAACACTTCCTCCACTACCACCAAAACCGCCAGAACGGAGTGAGGAAGAAACAACACTTGAAAATTTTGTTCGGAGTTTTGTGGAACGCTATGGAAGCTATTCAACCGATGCTCCGTTTGAGAATTTGCAACGGACGTTTGATGATATGACGGATCGCTTCCGAAGTGCGGAAGAGCGCAAAATAAAACCGTCTTCGGGAGCTACTCCATTTTATGGTGTGGCTGTTCATGTGCAGTCAATGAAAATTCTTGAGCAATCTCCAGAGCGTGTGCGTGTCTCTGTGGCAGCGCAATGGGAAGAAGAGAGAGGGGAGATCACACAATCTTCACGGAAAACAGCAGAGTTGATTCTTCTTGCGAGCGGCAAGCAATGGAAAGTAGATCGAGTGACATGGAAATAAATGTATGTTTTCTTGGTTGATTGACGCTTGGTTTCCGCCGACGTGTGCGGGGTGTGGGAGCGAGGGACAATGGATCTGTCGTGTGTGTATGATTCGTTTTCAGCCAATGCATGATCGATGTTTTGGATGTCGGCGGCCGTCAGGGAACGGTCGTTTTTGTTTTCTCTGTGCTCGCGCATGGCCGGTGGTTGGCGTCACCGCGGCAGGATCATACACTGAACCAGTCGTCCGAGATACAATCCATGCGATGAAATATCGATATGCACGAATCCTCTGTTCGGCGCTTGCGCCATTTTTAGAATCAGCTATTTATCTCCATGGAGATGCGCCCCATGATCCAATACTTGTGCCTCTCCCACTTTCGCGGCGGCGTTATACATGGCGAGGATTCAATCAAGCAGCACTTCTTGCGGAAGGCGCAGGAAGCCGTGCGGGTTGGCCTGTTGCACATGTGCTCACGCGCGTGCGACATACGTTTCCCCAAGCAGAGCTTTCTCATGAGGAACGCCACGCGAATGTCGCAGGTGCATTTCGTGTGCAGGATAGGTTTTCTTTTGAGGGGCGTGATGTCATACTCATCGATGATGTTGCAACGACCGGGTCGACGCTCCGCGCTGCGGCAGAAGCATGTCGTACAGCAGCTGCTGGGAACGTCTATGCGAGTGTTATTGCAATTGGATAATTGACGTGACGAGCGCAATTCGATATGCTATGTTCACTATCCACTCATGGAGTGAACGAAATTGGCTGGTATGTATTACGTGTACATTCTCCAAAGCACCGTTAACAAAGAACTCTATGTGGGTTCCACAGAAGATCTTCGTACGCGCGTGGGTGATCATAACGGTGGACGAGTACAATCAACGAAGCCATATCGACCGTGGGACCTCATATATTATGAGGCGCATCGCACAAAAATACTTGCACGGCGCGCAGAATTATTCTATAAATCTGGACAAGGGAGGCGACATCTTAAAAAGAAATTGGGGTTGGAATAGAAGATCATTATTGTGGAGAGGTGGCTGAGTGGTCGAAAGCGCCTCACTGCTAACGAGGTAGGGGTAACACCCTCGCGAGTTCGAATCTCGCCCTCTCCGCAGTGACCTTTATTCCAATGATAGTGGCTGTCCGCTCATGGCGAGACGCCTGAGCGGATCCGCGTGCGAAGACGTCGCGGAAGTGGTCGAAAGCGCCTCACTGCTAACGAGGTAACCCGCAAGGGTTCGCGAGTTTCCGCTCATCGTCAGGGACGTGAGCGGACCCGCTCGCTCGTGCACAGCACGAGACGTAGCGGGCGAATCCCGCCCTCTCCGTCTTCGCCTCGCCGTATCCGCCCATGGCGAGGAGGTGACCAGACCGAGGAGCCCCGCCATTGCGGGGCGACGAGAGCCGCGGCCGAATCTCACATAAATATCGTCTATGTCCAAAAAACAACCATCACTCCCATCGATGATCCAATGGACAGTCCCTGAATTTCCGCAATACGTTCGCGGGCAATGGTGGTATGTGTGGGTTGGCGTTTGTACGCTCGTGCTCTTGAGTTACGCAGTATACACAGCAAATTTTTTATTTGCGCTCATTATCTTCATGGGCGCGCTCATCGTTTTCCTTCATAGTACAAAAACCCCATCACCACTCTCCGTTGCCCTTGATGGACGCGGATTAACAATTGGGGATCGACAGTATCCATATCGTGATCTTCGATCATTTTGGATTGTGTATGACCCTCCGGACGTACAAGCGATCCATATTCTCTTTCGTTCTTCAGTAAAACCACGTCTCTCACTACAACTCATGGATCAAAATCCAGTCGTCATCCGTGAATTTTTGCGACAGTTTGTCGAAGAGAATCTAAAAGAAGACGACGAACCATTAACAGATACACTAAGCAGGTTTTTGAGGCTCTAATGATGCAAACAAAATTTTTCTTTGCGCCCGTAGTTTCCGCGACATCCCGCGACATGGCCCGGGGCCTGTGCGGGTGCGCGGATCCGCTCACGCGGCGCGCGATGAGCGGACAACGGATACCCGCCACAAGCCCCGCAAGGC
>JACQSD010000024.1 GCA_016206165.1 Candidatus Uhrbacteria bacterium | reverse complement strand
GGGCAACTGCTTTTTAGTATCATCAATGTCTATTTCCCAGATGCATTGAGCTATAGTGGCAATGAGTTCGGATCATTACGATTTTCTCTCGCGACAATCATTGTCGTGCTCCCGTTTTATTTTTTCATCACGCGATTCCTCGTTCGCATACGGCGCAACGAGAACTATCAGGATGTGCGGATCCGTAAGTGGCTCATCTACCTCACCCTCTCACTCGCGGCAATCGCGATTGTTTCCGATCTTGTGACGCTTTTGTACTGGTTGCTCGACGGTGATCTTACTGCTCGTTTTCTTTTGAAAGTTGTCACAGTTCTTATTATCGCAGCTGCAGTTTTCTATTACTATTTCTGGGAATTAAGTGCGCGGGTAGCGGCAATTCGATTGTTTGTTGCTGCGACGCTTCTTCTTATTTGTGTGTTTGTTGTTTTTGGTTTTTTCGTCATTGGTTCTCCCACGGAGCGCCGTGCACAACGATTCGATGAGCAACGCATACAAGATTTGCAAAATATTCAAGGTATGGTCGTCAATTATTGGCAGCGCAAGGGAAGTTTACCAGTAAGCCTTGCCAATCTCGCCGATGATATTAGTGGGTTTGTTTCACCATCAGACCCGGAGAGTGGAAGTTCATACGATTATCGCGTGCAAGCACCACTTTCCTTTGAACTCTGTACAACGTTTACAACCTCGGCAACACAGAGCACTTCAAAACCAATGATGCCGTACGCGCAGGGAGTGGATCATTGGAATCACGGCATTGGGAGCACTTGTTTTAGCCGTACCATTGATCCAGAGCTATACAAGGAACTCGTTGCGCCGGGGAATCGAATTGATAAAAGAGGTAACGTGACATATTAATTCAAAAAAGTGGCGGGCATGCCACTTTTTTGATACACTCATTTCATGACAACAACAGGTGTTCGTACCGCGTGGAATACAATCTTTATCACCGGAGCATCAATTGGACAAAAGGTGCTCTCGTTTGTCTATTTTGTTTTCATTGCGCGCACGTATGGCGTTGCACAGACCGGCGACTACGTCTTTGCACTCTCGTTATCGACAATTTTTTCGATCGTTGTTGACCTTGGCCTCTCGCCCGTCATTGTCCGCGAAACCGCAAAGGATCCAGAGCAGCGAAGCGAACGCCTTCGCGCAGTCCTTGGTGCAAAATTGCTACTGTCTATTGTTGCGTATGCACTTCTTCTTGGAACGTCGTTCATGATAATCGATGATGCGCGTGCACGTATGCTCGTTGTCTTTGCTGGTATTGTGATGGTTATTGACGGTTGGCATCTCGCGCTCTACAGCACGATTCGCGGCTTTGAACGCCTTGAGTTTGAGTCCATTGGTGTCGTCGTTGCTCAATTTTCGACAATCCTCTTCGGTGGGGTGATCATGTGGCTCCAATGGCCGGTCGCGTGGCTATTTGGTGCACTCATTCTTGGGAGCGCCATCCATGTAATCTGGGCCTCAACAATTCTTGTGCGCGTCTTCCATATCATTCCATTGCCGCAATGGAATTCCGCGCTCGTGCGCCTCACATTTCGTATGGCAATCCCATTTGCGCTCGCAGGCATTTTCGCGAAGGCGTACACATATACCGACACCGTTCTCCTCGGAACGCTCATTGATCGCGCACATGTTGGGCTCTACAGTGTCGCGTACAAGCTCGCGTACTCGTTTCAATTTCTTCCCATGGCATTTGCTGCATCACTCTACCCAGCATTTAGTGCACTCGCTACGCAATCGACAGAGAGACTCGCGTCCACGTTTACCCGCGCATCACATCTTCTTCTCCTTATCGTGCTTCCCATCAGTTTCGGAATTTTTAGCCTTGCCGATGTCATCATCCCTGCATTTTACGGAAATGCGTACCGCGATGCCATTCCCGCGCTCCAGGTGCTCATCTTCGCGATGATTTTTCTTTTTCTCACGTATCCGATTGGTTCGCTTTTGAACGCAACGCATCGGCAGGGGATATGGACGGCATTGATGGGGTTCGGGATGGTGGTGAATATTGTGATCAATGTGCTCCTCATTCCAAAGTACACCATGGTCGGTGCTGCGTATGCCGCGCTTGCGAGCCAAGTCTTCCTCGTTGTTTCTGGTTTCATCGTTGTTGCGCGCGTCATGCACGTGGACTGGCATGCATGGTTAGTGATGCTCGTAAAGGCAATCGTTGTTGTGAGTGTGATGACGACGGTCATTATTGCATTAAAACCCTATGCGCACCTCGCTGTGCTTGTCGCCGGAGGCGCGATTGTGTATGGGATTGGTGTATTCTCACTCCGGCTATTACGGCTTCAAGACATTATTACGCTTGTGCGACGACAGAACACGATATGACACGCCTCCTCATTACAATGGAATATCCGCCGGATGTTGGGGGTGTTGCCGAGTACTATGCTGGGCTTGTCGGTGAGCTACCAGAAGGATCAGTGACGGTCATGACGCCGCGCACGCATCGGTTTTTTTCACGCTGGATTTGGCCGCACTGGCTACCATTGCTTTGGAATGCGAGGCGTGTGATCCGTCGTGAACGGCCCGATGAAGTCTGGGTCGGCCAGATTCTTCCCATCGGCACCGCGCTATGGATCTTAAAGAAATTACGACTTACTGCTTACTGCTTACCGCTTACTATCTTCTGCCACGGCATGGATGTTCTTGTTCCGCAGCGTTCTCGTGTGAAGACGTGGTTAGTACAGCGCATACTCGCCACTGCACATCGCGTTGTTGTGAATAGTCGCTTTACCATGAGGGAAGTGAAAAAGCTCGGAGTAGGAGAAGAGAGGATTCGAGTCGTTCATCCGTGCCCACAAATCACGTATCAGGAATCAGGAATTATGAATAATGAATTACGCGACAGTTTTCATCTGCATGGTAAAAAAATCTTGCTTACGGTCGCTCGGCTTGTACGGCGAAAGGGGATTGATCTCGTCATTGAAGCAGTAGCAAAAATAAAAGAGCAATTTCCCGATCTTGCGTACGTGATCGTCGGCGACGGTCCAGAGCGGGAAGCGCTCAAGACTCAATGTCAAATGTCAAATGTCAAGTGTTTGTTTGTTGGTTCTATTTCTGATGCCGAACGTGCCACGTGGTATGATTGTTGTGATGTCTTTATTATGACCCCGCGGCAGATTGGTGGAGATGTGGAGGGATTCGGTCTTGTCTATCTTGAAGCAAATCTATTTGGGAAGCCCGTCATCGGTTCCCGAAGTGGGGGTGTGCCAGAGGCGGTTGTTGATGGTGAGACTGGGATATTGGTTCCGGAGAATGATCCGGCTGCGATCGCTGATGCGATCGTAAAACTTATGGCAGATTCAGTGCTTGCAAATAAAATGGGTGAGCAGGGAAGAGCGCGAGTAAAAAAAGAATTCCAGTGGGGTCAACAAGTGTTGAGGATGAAGGAATAAAAAAGGGCCCCCAGTACCGAAGTACATTGGGGGCCCGACCTAGGGACACTAGCCGTATTTGCTGGGCGCCATGAGATCCTCCAGGACTTGGGCGACCACGAAGATGGAGTCAATCCCGCAAGCAACGTCTGAACCATACCGATGTGGCAGATGTTTGGTAGGTTGAAATCGGTGCTTGATGTAGGGGTCACGTTTACCCCGAGGGAAAGCTCCTGCGCTGGGGCGAATACGGAGCCCGCGGGACTCCACGCGTCTTTGACGCACTTTCGCCAACAGCTGAAATCCATACTAGCAGACGCGATGGATAATGTCAAATCAATATGTCAATACCGGTCATTAGCATCGTAATCCCCACCTATAATCACCGTGAGGCACTTCCGCGTTGCCTTGCGAGTATTGCCGCGCAAACGTTTCAGGATTTTGAGGTAATTATTGTTGATGATGGATCAACGGACGGCACGGCGGAAGCCGTCCGTAATTTCCAATTTCCAATTCCCAATTCCCAATTTTTACGTTTCGAAAAAAATCGCGGTGCGCCGGCAGCGCGGAATACTGGGTTGCGGGCAGCAAAAGGGGAGTACATTCTTTTTTGTGATGCAGATGTGGTGATGCGACCGGATATGCTCAAGCGGATGATGCAGGCACTCCGAGAGCATCCCGATGCGTCGTACGCATATTGTTCGTTCAAATTTGGTTGGAAGACATTTACACTATTCCCGTTTGATGCCAATCGACTTCGACGCATGCCGTACATTCATTCTACTTCGCTTATCCGCCGTACGCATATTCCGAAGAATGGCTGGGACGAATCATTAATAAAACTCCAGGACTGGGATTTTTTTCTTACCGTACTCGAAGAAGGTCATGGAGGCATCTGGATTCCGGAGGTACTTTTCACTGTTGAGCCGAGAAGGATCGGCTATAGCGCGTGGATTCCGGCATTCGCATATCGTCTTATGCCCTGGCTGCCGACTGTACAAAAATATCGCGCAGCAGAAATAATCGTCAAGATGAAGCATCGTCTGGTATAATAATGCATATGACATTTGATACACTGACACTTGACTGGATTATTCATCTTCGTACGCCGATGCTCACATCAATGATGTTTTTTTTCACATGGCTTGGTGGTATTTCTGGAGTCATTCTTTTAAGCGCTGCCATCATTATGATTTTCTGCGTATATCGCCAATGGCGCCACATCGCATTCTTTCTACTCTCTGTACTTGGGAGCGCGCTCTTCATGGGGGCACTCAAGCTTTTTTTTGTTCGTGATCGCCCCGCATTACAATATGCGCTCGACATTGAAGATACTCCTGCATTTCCAAGCGGCCATGCCATGGTCGCCATTGCCCTCTATGGTACTCTCTTTATAATCATGAAAAAAAGAGCATGGAATTTAACATCAAAGCTTACTGCTTATTGCTTACTGCTTATTGTGCTTCTCATCGGTTTCAGCCGCCTCTACCTCGGCGTCCACTGGCCGAGTGATGTCCTCGGCGGCTATCTCCTTGGCGCGCTTTGGCTTTGGATCAGCCATCGTTTGTTGTATCGAACCTCACCCTAACCCTCTCCTCCGAGGAGAGGGAATACTATGCGTAAATATTTTGTTCTCATTCGCCTTGGTGTCCTTGATTCAATTGCCTGGAGAGGGAATATGATTTACTGGATCATTATTGATATTCTCGGCGTTGCGATTGTGCCCTTTTTATGGATCGCGGTCATTGGCGCTGGTGGGAAGCCGATCGCGGGGTTTTCTGTCGCCGACATCATTACCTACTTCATTGGCATTGGTCTGATTTGGCAGGGCGTGGTTACATATCCTTTTTGGTACCTCATTCTCGATATTCGTGATGGACTCCTTGCAAATGATTTGGTGCGGCCGTATTCATATATCGGCAAGCTCTTTTTTTATAACATCGGATCGCGCATGATGCGTCTCATGATTTCTCTCCCGTTTCTTATCATCATACTTATCGTCCTACGCAAGTTTATTGTTCTTCCAAGTTCATGGTTGCACATTGGAATGCTTATTCCGGCGCTCATCGTCGCGTTTACACTTATTTTCCTCATGCACTTTGTTGTTGGTACTGTTGCCTTTTGGTTCGAAGAGGGATTCGCAGTATCGAGCATGTTCATGTATGT